>NZ_JAPQLN010000036.1:0-9799 GCF_028981745.1 Wolbachia endosymbiont of Drosophila tristis
TTCTGCAATCATTTATCTTAATATTAAGTTTCTTTTGATGCTTGTGAATAGCTGCAAATCTCTTCCTATTTGTTGCAAATACCCTTTTATAAACCCGACTGTTTGTCTTAAACCAATTCTAAAGAAACTGACGATTATATGCACCAAAATCACAACTTTATCACTATAAATATAGTTGCCGCCCTGCATTTTTGGACAATTCTCGTACCAATTTTCTATGGCGTCATTGATATAACAAAAAATGCTTCCTCTTTCTTGGAGAAATTTGTTATATTCATGGCAGTTACTGACTCTCATTTTTTGTGGCATATTTTTTCTTCAACAGTTAAATGGCTATTTATAATGAATTTTGTCAGTAACTGCCAGTTCTTTTCGCTTGAGCGATGCAACAAAGCCATCCCAGTGTCAAGCACTGGGATGACATCGTAGGGGTGCTGGCCTGATAACCGTCATCCCGCTACTTGTTAGCGGGATCTAGAGATACCGCGAATGAATCGCGGTATGACGGTTCGCGGCGGCATGACGATAAGGTTTATACCTTGTCATCCCAGTGCTTGACACCGAGATTGATTTATCTTGTCTACCTTATTTTGCCACTCCGCTGAACGGATACCATATTATGCAGGTTTAGAATTATGCTTTATTCTTACGTTTATGTCTTGGCCCAATACAATCAATAAGTTAAGCAAGTATTCTAAGGAGAACCCTTCGATTTTTGACCTATTGATTTGAGATACTTTAGGTTGATCAATCTTTAGAGCGTTTGCTGCTTTTTTCTGTGTTGTGTACTTCTTACTTATTAATTGTGCAATGACCTTTATTAATTTCAGTTTTGTATCTTTCACATCCCCCAACTCTACTATTATAGGATAACTTAATTGTAAATTTTGCATAATAATAAAATTCCTTATAAAAAAATTACTTTAGTTTTTCTTCTTTAAATAACACATGCCTTCTGACTACTGGGTCATACTTCCTAAACTCCAGTTTTTTGGTGAGCTTTTTTGGATTACGCTTTTTTACATAAAAATAGCCAGTTGATTTTTCTTCACCAGTTTTTGTTATCTTGATTGCAGTGCTGACTAACTTAACGAGCAAAGAAGCATTTTTTTTCGCCATACTTATAATGATATAATAAATTCTATGCGAGTTTATTACGCAAAATACTAAAAGTCAATCGAATAATGCAGATTGCAAAATCCTTGACAATCAACAGTGCATTAAGTAGCATAAAGTTAACTTCAGAATAAAAAGCAAACGGTAAATAAGTGACAAATAGTGGTAAAAGGGTATTATTGATAGAAAATTCTATCTGTTCTAATGAGGTAAGAGTTGCCTTGTCAATTAATAACAAGGTTGTAGAATTTGAACAAGAATTCAAGGAAAAAAAACAATTAAGGGGTAATATATACGTTGCTTATATAAAGCGTATAGAGCCTTCTTTGCAAGCCGTATTTATTGAATATGGGAAAAATAAGCAAGGTTTTTTGTCTTTTTCCGAGATATCTCTAGATTACTTCAACATTCCAGAAAAAGAAAAGGAAACTATCTTTGAGGGCTACTCAAATGACGATTGTATAGAAGAAGCCTCAGCAAATGTTTCTTCAGATTCTGCAGCTAGTAAGAATGTCAACGGATCAGGTAGTGGTTTTGTAAGAGAGGTACCTTTATATAAAAAATACAAATTACAAGATGTTATTTCAGTAAATCAAAAAGTATTGGTCCAGCTAACTAAAGAGGAACGAGGCAATAAAGGAGCTTCATTTACAACATACATAACTTTAGTGGGTAGATACTGTGTTTTCATGCCAAATTCCATGAGCAAAGGTGGAGTGTCCCGCAGAATTGAAGATGCTAATGTCAGAAAGCAGTTAAAGGAGATACTGAGTTCAATAAACTTGCCAAAAAGATCAGGTTTAATAGTAAGAACTGTTGGTTCAGGAAAAAATAAGAAAGAAATTGAGCAGGATTACAATTACTTATCCTCATTATGGCAGAGCATTCAAAAAAATGCCTTCTCTGTAAACGTTCCATCATTAATTTACAATGAAGCAGATGTAATTATGAGATCTGTTCGTGATTTTTGTGGCGATGGTATAGAAGTTATAGTGTCTGGAAAGGAAGCTTTTGAGGCAGTTAGGCAATATGCTAACAATGCACTAAAAGGTAGTAAGTTGCGCTATAGATTGTATAGAGGTTATGCTCCGATCTTTACTTACTACGGAATCGAAGATCAAATTTCTGAGTTATATAGCAATAGAGTAGAATTGCCATCTGGTGGGTCTTTGATAATAACTTTAACTGAGGCGTTTGTTTCAATAGACGTAAATTCAGGAAAGATGACAGGAGAAGATAGCATAGAAGAAACAGCTTATAGAACCAACATGGAAGCAGTACCTGAAATATCAAGACAGGTGAATCTTAGGGGCCTATCAGGATTAATAGTAGTCGATTTTATTGATATGTTGAAATATCAGTATTGCAGAGCTGTTGAGTCTGCTATAAAGCAAGCGTTTAAAGATGATAAAGCTAAAGTTCAATTTAGCTACATAAATGACTTTGGTTTAATGGTATTTTCAAGGCAAAGAATTAAACCAAACATACAAGAAATTAATACTACAGAGTGTTTACACTGCAAAGGTACTGGAAGAGTAAAATCAAACGAAGTAATTGTTTCATCAATACTAAGGGATTTACAACATATTGCTAACAAGAATCGAAATAAGTCTTTTGATTTAGTAGCACACAGTGCAGTTATAGCGCACATTTTTAATAACAAACGCAATACAGTTTCTACAATCGAAAAAGAGTTTAATATTACATTGAACGTTAGTATTGATAACAGTTTAGATGTAAATACATTTGTTTTAAAACAAGGAGATGATGTTAATTTAAACGGTTATAAGCCATTACAGAACTCTGGATACCAAATTGGGGATAGCAGCAATGAAGAAGCTGATAATTCAAATAAACTACGAGGCAATTTTTGGCTAACTAAGTGGCTTTCGCGCCTTTTAAGTTCTAATAACTAATTAGAAACCTAAATTGGGCTTGTAATTAATGAGCCCTATACTTATATATTCTTATATCAGATAATATTTACAATGGGGTACTCATTATGGGAAGAGCAATAGGCATAGATCTCGGAACAACAAATTCTTGTGTCGCAATAATGCAGGGCAAGGATACAAAGGTAATAGAAAATAAAGAAGGGGCAAGAACTACTCCATCTATAGTTGCATTGACTTCTTCAGGAGAAAGGTTGATTGGTGCTCCAGCAAAAAGGCAAGCAACCACCAATGCAAGTAATACCTTTTTTGCTACTAAGAGATTAATAGGCCGTCAATATAGTGATCCTGAGATGAAAAATCTAAGTGTACCATACAAAGTATTTGCAGCAAAAAGTGGTGATGCATGGGTTAAAACAACTGATAATAAAGAATATTCTCCTAGTCAAATTGGTGCATTTATACTACAAAACATGAAAGAGGCAGCAGAAGCTTATCTTGGAGAGGAAGTAAAAGATGCTGTGATAACAGTGCCAGCATACTTCAACGACTCTCAACGTCAAGCAACAAAAGATGCAGGAAAAATTGCCGGATTAAATGTACTCAGAATAGTAAATGAACCGACTGCTGCAGCACTTGCTTATGGTCTTGATAAGAAACATGGGCACACAATAGTAGTATATGACCTTGGTGGTGGTACATTTGACGTTTCAATACTTGAAATAGGTGATGGAGTTTTCGAAGTGAAAGCAACAAACGGTGATACCCATCTTGGAGGTGAAGACTTTGATAATGGAGTAGTGAGTTATTTACTAGATGAATTCAAGAAAAGTAATGGCATTGATTTGAAAAATGATCCAATGGCTATGCAAAGAATCAAAGAAGCTGCTGAAAAAGCGAAAATTGAATTATCAAGTGCAATGGAAACGGAAATAAATCTACCGTTTATTACAGCTGATGCAAGTGGTCCAAAACACTTAAATATGAAATTAACGAGAGCAAAACTTGAAAGCTTAGTGAATGATTTAATCGAAAGAACTATGGCTCCTTGTAAAAAAGCTCTTGAGGATGCTGGTTTATCTGCTAGTCAAATTGGCGAAGTGGTTCTTGTTGGTGGCATGACTCGTATGCCAAAAGTCATAGAGAAAGTTAAAGAATTCTTTGGCAAAGATCCACATAGAGGAGTTAACCCTGATGAAGTTGTAGCAATTGGAGCTGCAATACAGGCGGGGATCATTCAAGGTGATGTAAGAGATGTGTTACTACTTGATGTGACCCCACTTTCTCTTGGTATTGAAACTCTAGGAGGAGTATTCACTCCACTTATTGAGCGTAATACTACAATTCCTACTAAAAAATCTCAGGTGTTTTCAACTGCAGAAGATAACCAAACAGCTGTTACAATTAAGGTGCATCAGGGTGAAAGAAAACTGGCAGTTGATAATAAGCTACTCGGTCAGTTTAGTTTGGAAGGGATACCTCCTGCTCCGCGCGGAAGGCCACAAATTGAAGTGACATTTGATATAGATGCAAATGGAATAGCACACGTTTCTGCAAAAAATAAAGCTACTGGAAAAGAGCAAAAAATACGCATTCAATCTTCAGGTGGTTTATCTGATAATGAAATAAATCGCATGGTAAAAGAAGCTGAAGAAAAAGCGCAAGAAGATGAAAAGCGCAAAAAGTTTATTGAAGTGAAGAATCAAGCGGATAGCTTAGTCCATTCTACAGAAAAGTCTCTGACAGAGTATGGTGATAAAGTTTCACCAGAAGATAGATCTGCTATTGAAAATGCAGTTAACGAATTAAAAGAAGTTAGTAAATCTGATAACATTGATGACGCTGGTTCAATACAGCAGAAAGTTACTAATCTTTCTCAATTATCTATGAAACTTGGAGAAGCTATGTATCAAACATCTCAACAAAATAGTGCTGAAAATGGCTTTTCATCAGAAGGAAATCCAAATGATAAAGAGGAAAAAGTAGTAGATTCTGATTATCAAGACATAGATAATAAAGAAGAGAATAAATAATTGTGATCACTTTTCCTGTCATCCGAGTAGCTGACACTGAGATGACAGGAGGAGCATATTGTTGCTTAAAGAAACCATTATGGACATTATTAAGGCAATAGAAGAAAAGATACGCGATTCGATAGATGTAATTGATATCAACATTATCGATGAATCAGCAAAGCATGCTGATCATTATTTTGCTTCATCTTCAACATTACCTTCGCACATTAAATTAATATTAATATCTGACGGCTTTATTGGAATGAGCGTTCTAAAAAGACACAAGTTGATTTATGAGTTATTGAAGGGTGAGATAGAGCTAATACATGCAATTTCTCTTCACTTGTATACGCAAGATGAGTACAATTTAAAAAATAAATAATAAAAATGTGAAGGAAGAGTCTATATTAGTTAAAGCAGGAAGAAAATTTAATGACTATAAAGGTTCCATGAACCCGCCAGTTTATCATTCTTCTACCATATTATTCCCTACTTACAAGGACTACTTAAATGCAGCAAATGGAGAAAGTATATACGATGTAATCAACGATGGTGTTGCAAGGGATTATAGCTACAGTAATGTTGGTACTCCTACTGTTCATTATCTTTCAAATGCACTGGCTGAAATTGAAGGGAGTGGACAAGCGCTTATTTATCCTTCCGGACTATTTGCACTTACTTTTGCTATTCTAACTTTCGCTAAAGCAGGCTCGCACGTTTTAATTCAAGATAATAGTTATTATAGGCTTAGGAGGTTTGCAGAAAATGAGCTACCAAAAAGAGGAACAGAAGTAACTTTTTATGATCCAACACAGGATATAACTGATTTAATTCAGAGTAATACTTCATTGATAATGATCGAGACTCCTGGTTCTGTAACGTTTGAGATTTCGAATATAGAGCATATAGTAAAAGTTGCTAAGGAACATAAAATTGTGACCGTTTGTGACAATTCATGGGCCACTCCTTTGTTATTTAAGCCGCTTGATTATGGAGTTGATGTTGCACTATATGCGGTGACAAAGTATCTAGCCGGTCACTCAGATTTAGTGATGGGGGCTATTATTGCTGAAGGTGAAATTTTTAAATTGCTTTATGAGAGCTATAAAAATTATGGGGTAACCATTCAATCGCACGACTGCTACCTTGCACATAGGGGACTTAGAACATTGTACACACGTATGAAAAGGCACCAAAATACAGCAATGGAAGTGGCAAAGTGGCTAGAAAAACATTCAAAAATCAAAAAAATTTTGTATCCAGCACTTCCCTCCCATCCTCAACACGAATTATGGAAAAGTTACTTCAAAGGAGCAAGCGGCACATTCAGTATAGCACTAGATAGAGAATATTCATGTGAAGAACTAAGCTGCATGGTTGATCACATGAAAATTTTTGGTATCGGTGCTTCTTGGGGAGGATGCGACAGTTTGATATTACCAATAGATCGTAGATCTATGTCAAGATCTGTAATGAATTCAGATTATGGTGGAAGTTTTATACGGATATTTTGTGGACTGGAAGATCCTGAAGATTTAATCTCTGATTTAAATGCTGCACTAGCAAGGTTGCCATGTTTGAACACTAAAACTGGCAGATGAAACTGAGAGAATTACTGCATAACATTATTGATGTTAACTTTGATATTGAAATCAAGGGCGTTACATGTAATCCCAATAGAGTAAAGGAAGGTTATCTTTTTGTTTGTGTGTCTGCGGTGTCATTCCAGCGCGTGACGCTGGAATCTAGAAAACCAGCATGTATCCAGATTTTTCCTACTGAATCCCAGTATCACGCACACGACTGTGTAGACGTTGTCATACAAGGAACCAAAAAAGATGTCATCCCAGTGCTTGACTACTTGGATCCAGAAAATTTAATTGCAAATGAACACACTAAGCAATTGCATAATAAAAACTGGATTCCAGTGTCAGCTACTTGCATGACAAATACTCCGAGTTTTGCAGTGCTTGACCACCCAAACCCTCAAGAAATATACAGAGAAATAGTCAGCAGGTTTTATCAATTCAAACAGCCCAAATATGTTGCTGCTGTAACTGGTACAAATGGTAAAACTTCAGTAGTAGAATTTTGCCGCCAGATCTGGCAAAACTCTGGCTATAATGCTGCGTCTATTGGAACACTTGGAACATGCATCAATAATGACAGAGAAGATAATAGCGATAATCTTACCACTCCAGGCGCAGATGACCTTTATTCCACATTATGTGGTATAAATAGTAAGAACGTAGAACAATTAGCATTAGAGGCTTCAAGCCATGGAATTGACCAATACAGAATTCATGGACTTAGCTTCACTGCTGCAGCTTTTACTAATTTCTCGCAAGATCATTTGGACTATCATAAGAGTATCGATGAGTATTTTGAGGCTAAGAAAAGGTTATTTTATGAGGTACTACCAGAGGGAGAAACAGTAATTTTAAATGCGGATATAAATGAGTACCATGCATTGCTTAAAATAGCTGAAAAACGCAGCAACAAAGTTATCACCTATGGAAAAACAGGTTCTGATATTACTTTATTAGAGCAAACACCAACCCCTAATGGTCAATACCTTACAATTAAAATTGGCGATGAAATTTATAACATGTTTTTTCCAGTTTTGGGGCAATTTCAAGCATATAATCTGTTGTGTGCAATTGGTATAGTTACCTCGTCTGGACTGAATTACAGAGAAATATCTATAGGTAAACTCGTTTCTCCACCAGGAAGAATGGAAAAAGTTAAACCTTTTGCATTCGTGGATTACGCACACACTCCAAGTGCGCTTAAACAAGCCCTGTTGTCTTTAAAATGGCACTTCAACAAAAAAATAGTCCTAGTTTTTGGATGCGGTGGCAATCGTGATCGGAAGAAGCGTTCAGAAATGGGTAAAATAGCACAAATGTATGCAGACAAAGTAATAATCACAGATGACAATCCGCGTGATGAAGATCCTGCAAAAATTCGCCACGATATTTTGCTATATTGTCCTAGTGCACTGGAGATAGGGGACAGGAAAGAAGCCATAGAAAAAGGCATAGATATTGCCTATAACGAGGGTATGATTCTGCTGGTTGCAGGAAAAGGACATGAGAAATTTCAAATCATAGGGAATCAAACCTTTGAGTTTAGTGATGTTGAGGTTATTAAAAGTAAAGTTTTATCTTGACCTATATACTCTGACCAATTTCCTGTACAGAGCTCTCTGTTCCTTCCATTTTAGTGTTAGGTTTTGACATTACGTACGCAATGCAAACAGATACTAATGCAATGGGTACAGATATACCAATAGTTACTAGTATAGGTAATTCAACAATGTATCCAATACCCTCCACTATCAATGCAGTTGCAATACCACCTACAGCAATCATTTTTGCTTGCCTTTTTTTCTTACATTCCATTTCTCTCTTATGTTTTTCTTCTTCTGCTTTCTTTAAAGCAGCAGCATTTTCCTTAGGCTTCTCTTCTTCTGCTTTCTCCAAGACAGGAATCACCTCTTTGTCTGTAGCAAACATACTGGGAATGGAATTATTATTATCTAGTGCTAAAGGACTAGCTCCTTTATTTAACAGGCACCTCACTGCATTTATATGATTATTAGTAGCAGCAAAATGCAGCGGTGTTGAGCCAAGTTTAGAACATGAGTGAATATGTGCTCCTTGCTCCAGTAGTAATTCTATTATTTCCGTATTACCGCTGCTAGCGGCACAATGCAGAGCAGTGTATCCACTACCATCGCGTGTACTAACCTCTGCACCTTTCTCCAGTAGACGTCTTACTGTTTTTACTAAGCCTTTATGAGCAGCAATGTTTAACGCAGTAGTATAATACCTAGAAGCATGGGTAATCTCTTGCCGTATTTCAAATAAATGATCTATGTGAAAATTAAGTCTTTTCCACTGATTGTATGTATCTTAGTTACATGCGAGCAGCTTTTGCTTAATTTCTTCAATTATGTCACTTTCTTTTGATTCTTGCTCTATTTCTTGGAATATAGCATCAATTTCTTGCTCTTTTATACTCATACGCTCCCCAACAACTATTCAACTATAAATTATAATTTTATGGATATAGTAAAAGCAAGTCAAGATTTTATGTAATAGCCTCACAATCATTCACCGTTCTTGCAAGTGATAGCACTCTCACTTCTTTTGCACCGGAGTTTAAAATTTCCTGAGAGCAAGATCTTACAGTTGCTCCGGTTGTTACCACATCATCAACTAATATCACGATTTTATTTTCGATAATTTTCTTGTTGCTTGTTTTAAAAGCCTTCTTTAAATTTTTTTCACGCTGTTTAAGTGAAAGACCAGCTTGAGGCGCAGTATGGCGAAGGCGTTTTATTGCAAATGGCGTATAGGATAAATTGGACAACTTACTCAATTCTTTTGCAAGCAGTGCTGCTTGATTATATTTACGTTTAAACAAGCGCATTTTATGTAACGGTATAGGGATTATGATCTCTGCGTTCTGAAATGTATCCTGATTAGCTTGGTGTATCCACTTTGCATAGATTTTTACGTAATTCAAATTATCAAAAAATTTGAAATTTATAATCAGAGGTTGTCCGGAAACTAGTAAATTCAAGCATATTCCCTCTTTAACATAACCCTACTCATAGCTAGGTATATGAAATTCTCAGTGGATGTTGTGAGTAAATCATACTCCTTCGATAGCCTTCTATTCCTATTAACCCAAGCAAAAGTCCTTTCTACAACCCATCTTCTTGGCTGTACTTTAAACCCTTGTTCTCTTGTTGGTAGTAGCTCAGGT
>NZ_JAPQLN010000037.1:0-13518 GCF_028981745.1 Wolbachia endosymbiont of Drosophila tristis
AAGACGCCAACTACGTTGTTTTCTTGCTGTTTAATCTGCACAGATGAAGATAACTGAATACCTTCAGTTTCATGATAAGGGGGCTGGCGAGGTTTGTCAAGGAAGTTTTGCATTTAATTCATTTGATAATTCAAAAAACTTGAAAGAATAAAGATAGCTATTGAAATTATCTTGATTTACATCAGTTACCCAAGTTTGACATTGAATACTTAACACTTCCTCCATTAACGCCTTTCTGTAATGTTTATCCAGATGAGACATTATATCATCAAGTAGAAGAAGTGGTGCCTTATTGTAATGAATACACCTTGCTTTTACACTGGATAAAATAATAGAAAGCAGTAATAACTTTTGTTCTCCAGTGGAGCACAGATTTATTGGTACGTTTCTTTTTTGACAAAAAACCCGAAAATTATCGTTATGCACACCAAAGGTTACTCTACCAGTCAATGAATCTTTTTCTCTGTTTTCCTTTAGACGATTCTGAAAATATTCTGCAGTATCGTCCAAAGTTAGCTGGCTGCTGAATTTCAAACTTGCCTTCGGAAAAAACTCACTGGAATGGTTATCAATTGTGTCTTGTAGTGTCTTTAAAACAGACGATCGCATACGTAAAATACTAACTGCATTAACGGCCATTATGTTTTCAAGACTAGAGAGCCAATTTTCGTCCAAGGTGTTCTCTCTCAACAGTTTACTTCGCTCACGTTTAGCTTTTCTGTGTTTCATGTAGCAGCAAGTGTAATTTTCCTCAAACAGTGAGACTATACGGTCTAAAAATTTTAATCTGTCACTTGGAGAATTAAGAAGAACATAGTCCATTTGTGGAATCAGCCATATTACATTGGATATCTTATACAAAGATGAATAACTCGATTGCGTTTTTCCATCAATTTGTATTAGTTTCTTATCAAAACTCTTTGCGATACCAATTGAATTAAAATCCATTCCATTAAAAAAATCATAGTGCACTACCCAATCTTCATTACTGAATCTATTTTGTATCTCACTGGCTTTTGCTTTTTTCATTCCATTGCTTTTAGCAAGCAACGAGATTGCTTCAAGTATATTAGTTTTACCAATACCGTTTTTGCCAGTTATTACAACTGAGCTATCATCTGAATCCAGTTCAAAGTTTGAGTGGCTACGAAAATTATGTAATTTCAGCTTTTTTATGTAGCAATGGGTAGCCATTAACCTATTCTTTAGTTTATATTCTCTTTACTTCTTCCAGAACCTCATCAACATGTCCACTAACTTTTACATTTTTCCAGATCTTCACTATTTTACCTTTTTTATCTATTAAAAAAGTAGTGCGTTCTATTCCCATATACTTTTTGCCAAACATACTTTTCTCTACCCAAACACCATATTTTCCCAACATTTCAGCATTCTCATCAGAAACTAAAGAAAACGGCAGAGAATATTTTGCTTTGAAGTTAGTGTGACACTTAACACTATCTTTTGATACACCAATTATCACTGTGTCAAGGAAAGAAAAATCATCTATTTTATCTCTAAAGCCTTTTGCCTCCATTGTACAACCCGGAGTATCGTCTTTAGGATAAAAATAAAGAACTACATTTTTTTTATCAAAAAATTCACTCAGTGATAAATTTTCACCAGAATCTGCTGGCAAGCTAAAATCGGGTGCATTATTTCCTACTGCTAATTCCATACCTTGCTCCATTAATAACACTTCCATCTATAGTAGTATATTGTAGTCAGAGTATCAAATTTTATATATAGCTAACAGATAAGATTCTTGATGGGGGCTTATTGATGAATTTCTGCCTACCTTCTCGGCTTGCCGCTCTTGATAAAGTGTGGTTTTCGTCTGATGTAAGGCCATATCAAATAGATCCTATTAAAAATCAATCGAATCTTCACATGTTTGTTCTTCATAAAAGAAGTTCAATGTTATCGTAGTACCAAGTTTTGCTTCACTTTTAATGTCAAAAGTTCCACCCATTAACTCTACTAATTTCTTGCTTAGCGGCAATCCGATGCCCGTACCTTCGTTTCTATACCCCGAATCTGCTTGGCCAAAAACAGACATAACTTTATATATGTCCTGCTGCATTATTCCTATTCCATTGTCATGAAACTCAATAGTTAATAAGTTTTTTTCTATATTTTCTTTTATCACCATTCTTATTAAACCATCTTTGGGAGTAAACTTGATTGAGTTTGATAATAAATTTATTATAACTTGTTTCATTCTCTTGGGATCTGCAATGACTAATAATTGTTTATTAGTCATCTCTTTTTTTAAATTAATCCCGGCTTCTTTTAATTTAGGCAATAGCATATTTACACATGAATCTATTATTTTGTTCAGGTTAAACTTCACTTTTTCTACTGTTAAACTACTTGATTCAGCTTTTGAAAAATCTAACACATCATTAATTAAGGCAAGTAAGTGTGTCCCTGCATTATATATATCGTCTGCATACTCCTTGTATTGAGAGTTATCCATTGAACCTAAAGTTTCATTTTTGATCAACTCTGCAAATCCAATAATAGCATTAAGAGGTGTGCGTAATTCATGTGTAACGCTTGCAAAAAACTTTAGCTTGTTTGCATTTTCTTGCTCTAATGTCTCTTTTATCTGCTGTAATTCAATGTTAGTTTTATGTTGCTTGGCTAGCATTTGGGTATTAGAAAAGTGCAAATAGAACATTATTAATATTAAGATTATTAATAATAGGCCCAAAAATGTTAAAAACAGGCCATATGCTATAACATAAGAATTATTGTAGTTTCGAAGAATCTTCAAAAAAAACGACGGTTTAACGCTATTTTCATGGAATATAGGGAAAATAGAAGTTAATGTATTTCCTGTAGTATAAAATATTTCTTGGTTACTTAATAGTTTATCAATTTCATCGTTTGTAAGTAACTGTTCATAATCATAATCTTGAGTGTTAAAATTACTGAATATTATTCTGCCGTTTTGATCATACAGTATTAAGCTGAAATCCTTTACTTTGCTCACTGATTGTAATAATTCAGCACGTAGTTTTACTAGTTGGTTTATGTAGTCAAAATTTTTGTATTTAATGTGATGCTTTTCTATTAGTAAATAATGGTATTTTTTTATTATGCCATTTTCCAGTACGCTTTTTAAGTTTACACTTGAATCACGGTAAGAAGAAAGGAAATTACTCCTTAGTAAATGATTACAATATATCACACTGAATAAAATCATAAAGATCGATGAGAGTAATACAATAACTTTTGTGTATTTGTTTTTCTTCAACGCAGAAAACATCAATTTACCTAGCTTATACATATCCTTCTTATTGTGAAACAACGGTTTTTACGTTATTAATAATAAAATTTAGTATATAATATTTTATGACAATTTCTCCTATTTTGCCAGTTTATTCTCCTGTTAATATAAATTTTTCTCATGGCAAAGGTATCTACCTATATGATGTTGATGGTGAGCGCTACGTAGATTTTCACTCCGGAATAGCCGTTAGTAGCTTAGGTCACACTAATTCGCGATTAATTAGTGCTCTTAAATTGCAAGGAGAAAAATTATGGCATATATCAAATACCTATAATATACCTGCTGCCAATAATTTTGCAGAAAAATTAATAAACAATAGTTTCGCTGACACTGTATTTTTCTCAAATTCTGGATCAGAGGCAGTAGAATGTGGACTTAAGATTGCTAGGATCTATCAAAATGGAAAAGGCAATAAAAATCGTCACAGAATTTTAACATTTCATGGTGCATTTCATGGAAGAACCTTTTTAACTTGTGCTACAAACGATAAACAGAAATTTTCTGAATTACTAAATCCCTACATTGATTGGTGTGATAACATCGAGCCCAATATTGAGAGCGTAAAGAAAGCAATTTCAAGTGGTATAGGCGTTATATTAATAGAACCAATACAAGGGCAAGGTGGTATCAAAGTAATGAATGAAGTCTTTATGAAAGAACTAAGAAGGCTGTGTGATGAAAATGACATATTGTTATTTTTTGATTGCGTACAATGCGGTGCTGGTAGGACAGGAAAATTATTCGCATACGAACATATAGGAGTGGAACCTGATATATGTGCTCTTGCAAAGGGAATAGGCGGGGGGTTTCCGCTGGGGGCTTGTCTTGCAACTGAAAATGCTGCTAAATATATGGCGGTCGGTATGCACGGTTCCACTTTTGGTGGCAATCCGCTTGCAACCTCAGTAGGTAATGCTGTGCTCGAAGAATTGCTCAGCCCCGGCTTTTTGAAAAATGTTGAAATTAGAGGTAAATACTTAAAAAATAAACTAGAAGACTTAGCAAGTAAATTTCCAATAATAGAGGAAGTAAGAGGGAAAGGGTTAATGCTTGGAATAAAAGTGAAAGCAGACAATCAAAAGTTTGCAGAAGAGTTAAGTCATCGCGGCTTGCTTACTGTTGGGGTAACATCAGATAACGTTGTGAGAATTTTACCTCCACTCATTATCACTGAAAAAGAGATTGATGAAGGCATCGAGATTTTGACTCAATATTTATCTGAGAAATCTTCTGATTAGATACTTGCATTAATATGAACGACAATCTGGTATGCTTAGGAATTATTACCTCTCCTCACGGAATTAAAGGAGCTGTTAAAGTAAAAACCTTTACTGAAAAGCCTGAAAATATCTCCTTATATGGTAAGCTAATAAGTGGTGATGAGAATTATAAAATAGACTCAGTATCCGTCATAGGTGATAATTTAGTAATAGCTACAATAAGCGGAGTAAATTCCCGTAATGAAGCAGAGCTTTTAAGGAATAAGAAGCTATATATAGAAAGAAGCAAGTTACCAGAGCTAAATGATGAGGATGAATTTTACCAAAGTGACCTTGTAGATATGGAAGTAAGGCTGAAAAGTAATGAATTATATGGCTATGTAAAATCTGTGTATAATTTCGGCTCAGGGGATATATTAGAAATTTTAGTTATCAGCACAAAAAAACGTATTATGCTGTCTTTCACTAAAGAGATATTTCCACATATAAATATAAAGGGGAGGTATATAGTATTAAATATACCAGAATTTATTGACTAATAAAGACTTTGATATTTATATAAAGCTATTTATAATTATAAGATCAAATTGAAAATGTAATTATGGCAGAAAGAGCTAACGATATCAGACCAGGTCAGGTGTTGGAACATAACGGCGGATTATTTTTGGTTGTAGGTATTATGCATACTCAACCTGGTAAAGGTGGTGCATACATACAAGCCGAAATGAAAAACATCAAAACCGGAGCAAAACACTATGAAAGATTTCGTTCTGATGCAACAATCAGAAGGGCAATTTTAGATGAAGAGGAATATGTTTACCTTTTCACTGCAGGAAACATTGTAAATCTTATGCATCCAAGTAATTACGAGCAAATCACTATAAATTTGGACTTATTGGGAGAAAAAAAAATTTATTTACAGGATAACATGAAAATTAAAGTTGTAGCTTATCAAGACAAAATAATTTCTGCGCATGTGCCTGATTATGTTACACTTGCTGTGAAAGAAACAGAGTCTGTTATTAAAGGACAAACTGCTACTGCTTCTTATAAGCCTGCAATTTTGGAAAACGGAATGCGCGTTAACGTGCCTCAATTTATAAAAGAAGAGGATAAAATTGTAGTATATACTCCAGGTGACAGCTATTATGAAAGAGTGAAAGAGTAAAAGGAAGAATGTCCCTCTCATCACCACGAATTAATGTGATGCTTGATTCTGTGCGTAATGCTTCCAAGCAGCTTATGCGCGATTTTAATGAATTGCAAATTTCTAATGTTAAATCAGCAGACTTTATTAATAAAACTTATTCAAAATCCAAGCAAACCATATACGATTGCTTGCACGACTACAAACGAGACTATGGTTTTATTTTTGAAGATGATACTGATCAAGAAGTAAAAGATAACACTTATACCTGGTTTATTATGCCTATAGAGGGCAGGGAGAACTTTTCTAGTTGCATGGTTTATTTTGCAGTATCAGTCTGTCTCATTCATAAAAATAAAGTTGTGGCAGCTGTAATTGATGCTCCGGCTCTTAGAGAAACTTTTTGGGCAGAAGAAAAGAAAGGTGCTTTTCTTGAGGATTTTAGATCTCGTCATGTAAAAATGCGAGTGAAAAGCCGTGAAGGGGGTCTAATAGATGTAAGTGGTAATTTGTTAAATAAATTGCTGCCTGGCAATAGTAATGTACGCTCCATAGGTTCAACAATTTTAGGCTTTGCATACCTTGCGGCAGGAAGGCACAGTGGAATAATTTACTCTGGAGTTAACAAATATAAAGCCTTGCTCGGTAGACTTTTTCTGCAAGAAAGCGGTGGAAGGCTAACGGAAGACAACGGGCTAATCATTGCTGGAGATATAAAACTATAGCTAAAGTAATTTATGTTTACCTACAATTTGATAAGCGTAAAACTCGTCATTCCGCTACTTGTTAGCGGAATCCATGCTGAGATACCGCGAATAAATCGCGGTATGACGTAGGGCTGTACTAGCTATAGCATAAACAGGCTACAGAGATAGACAACTTTTCGAAAACTTTTACAAGAGATTCTGTTAAATGCTCTATCATTTCATCGGTATGATAAGGTGTAGGGGTAATACGGAAACGCTCAGTTCCTCTTGGAACTGTCGGGTAATTTATATGTTGAACATATATTCCATACTCATCAAATAATAATTTTGATGCTTTTTTGGATAACTCTGAGTTGCCAATTATTATTGGAATTATATGAGTTTCTGTTGGAATGAAGTTAATTCCTGCATTTCTCAGTGAGTTTTTTACTTTTTCAACGACTTGCTTTTGCTTTTCCCTTTCAATGTTGCTCGATTTTAGGTGCTCAACGCTTGCCTTTGCTGCCGCTGCTAAAACAGGCGACATAGCAGTGGTAAAAATAAATCCTGGAGCGGAACTTCTTATTACATCTACCAAGCTCTTTGAAGACGCTATATACCCACCCATCACTCCAAAAGCCTTTGATAGTGTACCTTGAATAACGGTTATTCTATCCATCAGACCTTCTCTTTCTGCAATTCCGCCACCATGTGAACCATACATGCCAACTGCGTGCACCTCATCCAAATAGGTAATTGCATTATGTTGATCTGCCAGGTCGCATATTTCTTTAAGCGGAGCTACATCACCATCCATTGAATATACGGATTCAAGTGCTATTATTTTTGGTGTCTTTTTGTCTATAGACTTGAGTAACTGCTCTAGATGATTAACATCATTGTGTTTAAATATATGTTTTGGCCTTTTTCCTGATTTTATGCCTTCTATCATCGAAGAATGGTTCTTCTCGTCTGAAAAAATTACTACGCCCGGAATAACAGACGATAAAGTGCTAAGTGTTGTCTGGTTAGCGAGGTAGCCACAAGCAAAAGTTAAAGCAGCCTCTTTTTTATGCAAACAAGCTAAGGATTTTTCAAGTTCAACAACCTCTTTTGTTGTACCAGATATATTTCTTGTTCCTCCAGCACCAACAGATGAATTTTGGATAGCGGCAATTACACTCTCATTTTGTGACATTCCCAAATAGTTATTACTGCACCAGACTATTACTTCCCTATTTCTTTCATAGTCCATAATGTGGGGGAGCCTACCTGGTAATGACGCAAAGTGCGTAAATTCACGGTAGCGCCCCTCATCTTTTATATCTTTTATTTTATTCAAGAATATTTCTTCGTAGTTTACCAAGTCCTTATTTACCGATAATTAACATAATTATAATAAATTATTAAATGGTAAACTACTATATTTATTATACATGTACGGCAGTAGGTACTTTCCCCGTGTTGAAAGGTTTGTCAACCTTGTTGTTTTCAACTTGGCTTTTAGGTGTACAGCAGTATATAATTGCAGCGGCAACCAGACAACAAGCTCCAACTGCTATTCCTGCAGCTAGCATTTCCAAATAAACTGCAATAGCTACTCCTGAAACAACTCCAGCTACTGCTAACGTCCATGTAGCTATGGTAGGCCACTTACTCTTTTGCGTATTTTGTGTTGCAGTAATAGAGGTTGATTGATTGTTTATAGCACTAGTTTTTTCTACTGCTGCAGGCTTTTCCTTACTGTTAATAACACCTCCAATTGTAGACACATTGTCAGCATTCGAAGAAACTTCACTTACCCCCAACTTCTTTTCACAACCCGTAATTTCTGGAGTTGTGGTAAGTGTACTATTGCTTCCGGTATTATTAGAACTTGTAGATTGGTCTCCTGAATTTGGCAAATCGTTGTTCAGTGAAATATTAACATTACCTTGTTTTGTATTATGGTTTTTAATTTCTTTTTTAATTTCTTCTACTTTACCCTTAAAGGGACCGTCTTTATTTTTTACATATTGTAGTACAAGAGTAGGAGAGTTACTTTTTAGAATATTTTCGAGTTCTTCTCTTAAGTTAGTACTGGTTTTGCTTATAAGTCCATCAATCTTTTTCTTAACAGGACTGGCAAGTTGCTTAACACCTTTTTTTCCGCTGCCTTTTTTGATTTCACCCTCCTCAAAATTATTAATTAAAGGCTCCTGCGTTGAAACCCCTGTGTTATTTAAGATAGCATTTTCTTCCTCCCCTGCAAGAACATTTTTTTCTGTCTGTTGACTGCCAGCACTTTTGGATTTTGGGTTTCTTTGACTGCTTGGTTGATTGTTATTCTCTTCATTTACTACAGCCGTATCGCCTTTTATAACAGGTGATACTGCATTATCACTGCTGCTTCTTTTATTAACTTGTGTATTCGCTTGTGTCTGTATATTTGCTTTACTGGAAGTATTGATTAATTTACTACTTTCTAACAAATTTCTAATTAGATATCGATGACTCAAAGTATCTCTATTTTTTTGATACTCATTACGAGTCATACTTGGAGAAAGTTCCATACTTATTTTTTCAAGCTGTTCTGCAATTACTGGTAAAGCTTTCTCAAATTCTTCCTTGCATATTGCCTGAAGAACTGCGAATTTTAGGTCAACATGCTGACATAAGGGTACAACAACTCCATAACTAGCTTCTTTTATTGCATTTCTCAGTATATTTTGTATGGTTTGCCTGACTACTTGCTGTTTATTATTGAGTATGCTTTGATAAATTTGAACATGAGCTAGAACACTGACTATAATGTCTTGACTTTCAGTATTAGACAATGCAATCAGAATTGATTCATATATTTCATCAAACTCGTTGTTTTTAGATTTATGATCAAGATAATTAATAACATCATTGCTGCATTTAGCACATTGTTCACACAAGTGCTCGATAAATGCAATATTACCAGCATCCAATGCAGTTTTCAGAATTAAATCATAAATTTCTTTTCTGCCACGAGCTCCTATGTTTTTCAGGATTTGTTGCCTTAGTATTGTCATAACTTTATCATCTGCAAATGCTTGTTCATATACATCGTAAATGGCACGATCTGCACTATTAGTGTATCGTTTGCACAGGTATTCAATGACAGATGTGTGTTCCTGGCTTATCGCAGTTTCTAACAAGGTAGCAAAGCTCTTTTTTAATAACTCTTCTGTTGAGGCTTTTTTAGTTAGCTCATTAATATATCTTTCAAATGCATCTAGCACTATCGTGATGAATTCTTCATTTTTGATCAGAGATGCTGTTTCAAGCGCACCATACAAAGGATTAGGTTTACTTGTTTTTAACACCTGTCCAAAATCTCTTAAAACGTATTCGACAAAAACTGTCTCTAGTAATTCTTGCTCTTTTCTTAGTGCTATAACTGAGAAAAAGTCAATCTTATTAGGTTCGACAAGTTGTATAGCTTGACCTTCTAATCTTTCACAAACTCCATCAGTACCATGGAATTTTTCTATAAAAGCTTCAATATATTTTTGACCACCAACAAGTACAGGTAAAAGACTTAAATTTTCTTCAGCAAAAAGAAAAACCTGATATTGCTCTACTAGCTTGTCATTAGCTGCAGTTGCCAATAATACCAATTCTTTTACTGAATAATCACACTCAAAATTCTCCTGATCAAATTTATACTGTGATAGTACATTTGAGTATATATGTTGATGATCCCTTCTATCTTGTAAATCTAAGTTAAGTTGTTGCTCACAAAAACTCTTTAAATTTACATTATCCAGCGTAATAGACCTGCCTTCATAATCTTCAATATTTTGTACAACCTTGTCTAGTTCTTCACAATTATCTTCTTGTATAGCTTGATTTAGGATATTTGTTATTTCAGCGAAAGTTAAACTTTTAGGAATGGTATCAAATGAACCTTCATCTTTTGATTCTACGGTAAACAACCTATCACAATCATCAGGAAAGTTTGCAAGTATTGCATTCTCTAAACTTAGATCTTCAGAGGGTGTGCTACATGGAGTAGCTGGTATCTCTTGACTTTCGCTATCTAAAACTTCAAACTCTTCTTTAATACCTGAATCTTCAGAATCTGATTTTTCAAAACCATGGCAACTTTTGATTAATCTTTCAGAATTTGATTGGCCCTGTGAAGTTGTATCCTGTGATACAAAGTCTCTAAAATTGGAACCAAACATGTTTTACCTCCTAACTAGCAGCTAAGCTAAGTATAGCATTAAACAGAAATCTTGCCAAGCAAATTATTCAATCTCTTAGCAAACAGACTTACATCATCCATCTCTTCACCTTCCACGATGCAAGCTTGGTAAAATAATAAATGAATCATGTCTTCCAATGTTGGGTTTTCACCACTTTCAGCATAAGATTTCATTATACTCTTTATTACAGGATGCTTAGTATTAATTTCAAGCACCTTTGGCGTGCGGTAATTTAGCTGCTTTTGTTCACGCAAAAAACGCTCCATGCGAAGATCCATAGCACCTTCATCAACCGCTAGGCATACGGGACTATCAGTCAATTTTTTGGAAATTTTTACGCTTTTTACTGAATCTCCAAGCACTGTGGTAAAATATTGCAGTATAGTTTCCTCAGTTTTTTCTTCATTCGATTTATTTTCTTCATCTGTCTTATCTTCTTCTGAAGAGAATTTTTCCAAATCAACATCTGCACGGGTTACAGACTTGATTTTCTGATCTTTGTATTCATGAATTACACTAGTCCAAAAGTCATCAACTGGATCAACAAATAGGAGCACTTCTAGTCCTTTACTGACGAATCCCTCAAGTTGCGGACTGTTTTTCACTGAATCCAAGCTATTTCCAGTGAGATAATAGATATGCTCCTGCTCAGGCTTCATTCTGCTTATATAGTCATCAATGCTGACTAATTTCTCATCACCAGTGCTATGAAATCTGCAAATCGAGAGCAGCGCTTCTCTCTCATCAGTTGGCATAGCTTCACAAAGACCCTCTTTTAATACTGCACCAAAATTGGTCCAGAATTTTGTGTACTCCTCTAAATTCTCTTTTGCCTTTTTACCGAGCTCTGATATCGCGCGTTTAGTGAGGGATTTCCTGATTTGCTCAACAACACGATTATTCTGCAACGTTTCTCTGCTGATATTAAGAGGTAAGTCCGGTGAATCAACAATACCTTTCAAGAAACGTAAATACTGCGGTATGATCTGTACATTATCTTCAGTGATAAATACTTTATTTACATATAACTTAACAGAGCAACGTCTATCTGGATGGAATAAATCAAAAGGTTTTATAGAAGGAACATAAAGCAAATTTGTATATTCTATTGC
This sequence comes from Wolbachia endosymbiont of Drosophila tristis, assembly GCF_028981745.1. Lineage (NCBI taxonomy): Bacteria > Pseudomonadati > Pseudomonadota > Alphaproteobacteria > Rickettsiales > Anaplasmataceae > Wolbachia > Wolbachia endosymbiont of Drosophila tristis. The sequence continues at coordinate 11,681 of NZ_JAPQLN010000037.1, forward strand.
ACCTTCATTTTTATTATGCAATATCATCCAGGGCTCCCCGCCAACGTGGGCAACACTGCGGAAAAAATCGTTGTGCTCCTCTTGAGTAACGTCATTTTTTGGCTTAGTCCAAATTGCAGCCTTACTGTTTAACTTTTCACTTTTTCCTTCTTCGTCTATAAATTCAACAGGAAAATTTATGTGATCAGAGTAAGTAGTGACAATATTTTCAACACGAAATTTATCTAAAAACTCGTTTTCTTCAGGATGCATAATGAGCGTAATTTTGGTTCCGCGAGGGACTTGATTATCTGACTTGCTGATTGAATATTCCCCATCTCCTTTGGATTGCCAGATCCAAGACTCCTCTTCTCCAGCTTTTCTCGATTCTACTATTACTTCTGATGCAACCATAAAGCTTGAGTAAAAACCAACACCAAACTTCCCAATCAGCTCCACAGTTTGGCTTGAATCCTTGCTATTCTTAATCGCATCCAAGAACTTTTGCGTACCAGAGCTTGCAATTGTACCAAGATTGTCTATTAAATCCTGTCTATTCATTCCAATGCCATTATCAGTGATATATAGCTCGTTCTTATCTTTATTGGAGCTGATAGTGATTTTTAATTCGTCACTCAAATCTAGCAAATTAGGGTTTAGTTGAGATTCATAGCGCAACTTATCACATGCATCTGATGCATTTGATATTAATTCACGCAGAAAAATGTCTTTATTGGTGTAAAGTGAATGAATCACTATATTCAGTACTTTCCCTACCTCAGCGTCAAATTTTAAATTTTCAGTTTCTTGTACATTATGCATTTTGAGCTCCATTATTTGCCTACTACCCTAATAATTTAAGTATTGAATCACGATCTTTCAAGGTCACGTACACCAAAATTAATGTGGGTGTAGTTATTATGACACCCAATTTATGGGATCTCTTGCATAACAAACTTTTGGCAACGCATTGGATGAAACGAAAAACTTCCTTGACACCCTTCGCCAGCCCCCTTATCATGAAACTGAAGCTATTTATTTATCTTCGCAATCTCTGCAGTGGATTAATGACAAAAAAACTTAATGTATTTGGCGTAAATCATGCTTAATTTTTTGCACTATGTGCACCTCATGTCTTTATCAAATTTCTAGCTACGCAAGCTGAAATACGCTATTTAAAACATCAAAAAACGCCAACTTAAAAAATGGATAGTGAATAATTAGCTACCCTAGGGTTTCTTTGCCTTTTTTTCTGTTTAGTAAATTTCTTAACGTTTATAATTTAGATTAGTTGCGGCTTAAAAGCGGCTGAGTCACGGTTATTAAGCGTTTAGAATAAAAAAACGCCATACTTGAAAGTATAATGTAAGTAACTAGCCAACCATCGGGCTTTTTTTGCTTTTTTTTCGTTTGGTAAATTTTTTAATACTTAGATTAGTTGCAATTTAAGAGACCAGAAATGGTCAGTGCTTGGCACTGGAATAACGTCCTCCTTTGTTATCCCAGTGCCCAGACACTGGGATCCAGGAAACTTAATTGCAAGTAATGCATTGGATTTGGTGAGTATGGGTTTTATGTTATAGAATGAAACACTTTTGGTGAATTTGTAAAGAAAACTGGATCCCAGTGTTTGGGCACTGGGATGACAAGGTATAAACCTTATCGTCATGCCGCCGCGAACCGTCATACCGCGATTCATTCGCGGTATCTCAGCCGCTAACAAGAGATCCCGCTAACAAGTAGCGGGATGACGGTTGTCGTTCAGCCACAAACATTAAGAAATTTACCAAACGAAAAAAAAGGCAAAAGAAGCCCTGGGGTTATTATCCGCTTTAAAATATTGGCGTTTTTTATGTTTT
>NZ_JAPQLN010000038.1:0-5397 GCF_028981745.1 Wolbachia endosymbiont of Drosophila tristis
TTTGGTCGGAGCTTATCAGCATCTTTAGCTCTTTAATCGTTACGATACTTATGAAGCTTCACTTACGTTCACCATACCACTAAGCCTAGCCCTCCAACCACATGATGCTTGTAGTTTATGCTTTCTCTCACGATTGAGCATCTTCTTTATCAAGAGGAGGTTCATTGTCCGCGTCGCTCGGCACCAACTGGTTACCCAATTCGCACTGATGCGTAGACTCAGATGGCAAAACATCTGGTTCAATAAGCTTTAGAATCCTTTCAGTTTCTTTCTGAATGAATTCCTCTCCTTTTAAACAATATGACCGAAGGCTTTCAGGTCGCACCATCTCAACAATTGTTTGAATACCTTTAGAATCTCTGCAGAGTACATCGACAATACTCTCCTTTTGAGAGGCAATATCGGGGTTTAGAATAGGATTTAAGAACTTCACGTCCTTTATTTAGCTTCACCAGTGAGACCTAGAATATCATTGAGAAGGTGAACAAGAATGTCTTTATTCTTCTCAGTACCAAAGATACGCTTGAACGCGTAATTGTTTTTTGGATCTAAAAACTTTGATAAAACCATAAGAAATCCACTTAAAAACCATTAATATTATACACTATTTTCCGCGATCTTTCAACTTAATATTCTCCCTGTATTTACTTGATATGGCACTGTAACCTTTCCGGTTGATCCACTACGGTTTTTTGCAACATTTATCTCTAAGTCGTTATTAGAATCAGCCTTGTAATAATTTTCTCTGTAGAGTAATAACACTAGATCAGCATCTTGTTCAATACTTCCTGATTCGCGTAGGTCTGCTAATTGTGGTCTTTTATTTTGTCTGTCTTCTACCTTACGGCTTATTTGTGATAATGCTACAATAGGAATATTAAAGTCTTTTGCTATATTTTTTAAAGTTCTACTGATTTCTGTTACTTCAAGAGTTCTATTTTCGGTTACTTTCGATCCTCTGAGTAACTGTAAGTAATCAATGTATATGCATTTCATTTTATATTTTCTGCAAATTAATGAGATTTTTTTCTTTAGGATATTTAAATCCATATTTCCTGAATTATCGACAAGAATATTTAAAAAAACTATTTGATTTATCCCTTTATGTAAAAGTTCTGTGTTTTGTTTCTTGATAATATTGTTTATTGTCTCATTGACTTCAATACTGATCATTCTATTGATTAACTGATTTGCTGACATTTCAAGTGAGAAAAAGCAGACATATTCTTGATTTTTCAGTAATTTTGCAGCTTGCAGAGCCATGTGTAGTGCTATTGAGGTCTTGCCAATTGAAGTACGAGCTGCAAGCACTGTTAATTCTCCTTCTTTTAAGCCACCAGTTATAGTATCAAGTCTAGGTATTCCTGTTGTTATTCCTTCTATTTCATTGTTGTTTGCAAGTAGTTTATTAATGTAGCTTTTATAAGCTTCAAAATAATCAATAATTGGCTTGATGTCTTCATCAACATGTGGCATTTGGTCGACCCTGACCACTCCTTCCTGATCCATTCTCTACCTTAAACCGGAGGCTCCTCAAACTCTAAATCTTGTTTTCGTCGCCTCTCCCCTAATTATATATTATATATATAATAATATATATAATATATAATTTATAGGGGGGTAACCAAAAAAATGAACTTTCTTTGAGCTGAGCGAAGCCACCTAAGGTAGAGAATGGATCAGGAAGGAGTGGTGTATAAAATTATATATATAAAATCTTTAAGATTTTCTGTATAATTTACTCATGTAACTTGATAAAAAAGGAAGATAGAATCTACTGAAGAGTATATGTATCGATTATCTTCAAAGCCTCTTCATAAATGGTGTCTCTATGCCCTACTGCAACAATAGTTACTGCATGCTTTACAGTATTTACGCTATATATGATGCGATAATCACTAACTCTTAGCCTTCTGTGCCCTTTAAAGCTGTGGTGTAATGGTTTACCAAGGTTCAATGGATCGACTGTAAGCCGATCATGTATTGCGTCTACAACTCTTGACCTTATCGTTTTTGGAAGGTCCGGAAGATTTTTCTTAAGAACGTTCCTTAAGAAGATAATAGTGTATTCCAATCTACATCCTCACTTCTAACCGTCTCTGCACCTTCAACGTCATACTCGTTAGCAACCACAGATAGTAAAAAGTCTTCCATTTCACGATCTATTGCTTCTTTAAATAGCCTTTCTGCTAATTCTTGAGTTGGCTGCTTAGTGAGCTCAACTAGCTTAGCAAAGTGCTGCAAAGTTTCTTTACTGAGAGCTATGTTAGTGCTTAAGTTTGCCATATGCTTTACCAAAGTTCTACTACTGTAACAATTATACAACATTTTTCTGAACTTTTCAATAAAGAAAGTTGATGATATGTAAAGAGAATTTTGTGCACCTGTGTTAATAAACTATTAATAATTTGGCATATACTGGAACTGGCTTTTGCTGATGTTAGGGAGAAATGACACAAAAGTTAATACTAAGTATAGTATTGCAAGATATTATCAAGAATAAGGAAGGTATGCCAGCTAGTGGGTACTGGATGTATTTTTATGATAAAAGAAGTCCAACTACTCTTCGTAATGCCTACTACAAGAACCAGGAGGGAAATGTCGTACCGGCACCAAACCCTTTGCAGCTTGATGAAAACGGTGCTTTACCTCATAAGTTGTACTACTTTGTCGACGTTGATGATCCTGAAGATCGTTATACCGTAGAACTGAAGTGCAATTACGGTAATGCTGCAGCTCCTGAACTCATCTTTCATGATCTACCGTACTTTCAAGAACAATCCAAAGCAGATCCAGCTACATCTATATTATCTGATAACTTATTTATTGATGGTCAATTTAATATTGGTCTACAAATTAATGATAGAGGGCAGGGATCTGGTTATGTTTCACCTGAATTTTCGCAGGTGCCAATTGCTGGACTATCATGGCAGTTTTTAAGATCTTATGCTGATTCAGTACCGATACAGGATAGAACTGATGTAGACAGGATTTTCATTAAAGACATTACCGAAGCTGAAAGGATCGATAAAGGCAATCCTCGTTTTTATTTGAACGTTATTTGCGAAAAACCTAGCGAGACAACGCCACCTCTGCAGAAAGCTGTAACATTTAGGAGCTCTAATGTGTTATGGGGTACTGATGCCAGAGCTTGGCTGAAGTTCTATGCTTGGAGAGGTGGTGATGATATAGTAGTTAATTTACTGGCAATTCGTGATTTTGGTTCAAAATCATCAACACCGCCACAAGTTATGTCAATTGATCAATTTTTAATTGATTCTGATACTCCGAAGGTTTATTACACTAGTTTAAGTTTGCTTGGCTTTGTAATACCTGCAGATATTGGCGATGATCAAAGTTTGACATTGAAGTTTTTGTTACCACCGAATCGAGCATTTAATTTTAAAGCGACAAATTTTTATTGTGCAGAAGCCTCATTGCCAATACATGCAGTTGATTTTAAATACCCAACACAAAATTCTGATTTAGCAAAATCTAATTTATTATTTTCTTCATTTCGAGCAAATAAATATAGCATTGATAACAGTTACAATGAGCTAGTTTTTACAATTGATGGTCTTAAGTTTGTAGATAATATTGGTGAAATAGTTTCCTACCCAAAAGGAGCAAAAGTCGACGAGGAAAAGATAAATCTGCTCAAGTGCGATGGTCGCACACTTGATTCAACAGGTATTAGTCCGCTCGGCATTGAATACAAAAGGCTATATAACAAGCTAGATCATGCTCCAATTACATTTGATATGCTTAAAACCAAAGACATACCAAATTGGTTTAATGCAATATCAAGTGAGTATATTAAGAAGTTTATTGCGGATAATAATGTTAAAGTTAAATTCGAGGGAGATGGAGTAGTAAATCCGAAGCCCGAAGGTGATGATATAGGTCATCTATGGCTAGAAACTACATTCTATGCTAATTCAGATGTTAACTATGATTTTCAATATGTTGCAGCAGCAAATAGCATAGACCTTACTACTTGTTGTCATACGTTTGACATTACCACTAATTACTTAAGTAGTGGCATTCTAATGACTAATATGAATTTAAGGGAGATAAAATTTGCGGGTTCTGGTTCTGATTTCCCAGGTTATTTTCAAACTATAACTAAATTAAATTCAATTTATAATTATACAAATAATGTTGTGCCATACAATAAAGGTATTGATAAAATAACTGAGCAAACTAAAATAAATTACTCTGTTAAAAAGAATTTTTTTTATTTGACAGTAAGTCTTAATTATCAACAATTTCCGTATCCTTCCGGTTTATGTGGATTTTTTAATCCAGTTAATTTTAGTAGTAGAGTTTATGATATTGGTTTTCCTTTAAATATACCATCGGTTAGCGCTACTTTTTTGCAACACAATAATAATACTACTAGTACTTCACAAAGTTACTTTTTGTTTTCACCATGGTTTGTGTATTCAATGGCTTCAGTACATGGTACAAGTATTAGTTCTAGTGGTGGAGATTACCCTAGTTTCATTCATGGTGATTCTAGTGATTTATTAATGAAGTCATGGGGTGATTACGTTATTTACAAACAATCAGCAACGGACAAGAGAACACCAGGAAAACCGAATGTTCTGTTTGCTGGTAAAAATTCAGTGATAACCTATGCTATACAGCATAAAGCTTTGTTTACGCAAGATGCTTGTATGTCTTGAAATTTAAAGAAGTGAAAGCAGGAGACTTTATAGGTCTTAAAACATCTCATAACACCCAAACTGGTAACAATTTTAACACAGTAATATGGTGGAGTGTTGATGGTGATGGAAAAGCACCAACTAATGTTACCGCCAAAGAATTTAGAGAAGTCAAAGCAACAAAAGATACGACACCAGAGCAACTCGCAGACATGATTGCCAATGATATTAACAATAAGGGAACAACTATATTCCACATTCCTAATATCACTGACGATAAGTGTGACTACTACATAAGGTGCTAACATGAAATAAATTTAAAAATAGGAGAAAAAACATGATTGAACAAAACAGTAAAATCGATGAAATCGATATTGAAATCAGTGAAAAAAATGCTGAAATCGATCATTTTTATGAAGAAACTTTAGAAAAAACGAAAAATATCATCGATGAGGCGATAGCCAAAGGGTATACGCTTGGTGATGATGATCGTAAAGTTTTAGAGCTGGTAAAGGCTAATGAGAAATTTGCTGAAAAAGTTCTAAGAGGTTGTCCGGAAACAAGTAAATTCAAGCATATTCCCTCTTTAACATAACCCTACTCATAGCTAGGTATATGAAATTCTCAGTGGATGTTGTGAGTAAATCATACTCCTTCGATAGCCTTCTATTCCTATTAACCCAAGCAAAAGTCCTTTCTACAACCCATCTTCTTGGCTGTACTTTAAACC
>NZ_JAPQLN010000039.1:0-11787 GCF_028981745.1 Wolbachia endosymbiont of Drosophila tristis
TCAGCTTATTTAGATAAAAATCTAGATGTAGATGAAGTTTTGTAAAGACATACAGTATCTATATACTGCAAAAAATTGAACATAAGACGCGGATACATTAAGTAATCCTTACCTTTTAATCTGCAGATTGGCGAAAGCAAATACAATAGCTTCACTATCATGATAAGGGCGCTGGCGAAGGGTGTCAAGTAAGTTTCTATATAATATTTTCTAAAATAAATAGACTTCTCGCATCCAATTTTGGCAGCGCGCAACACACAACTGCAATGACAAGGTGTCGCAAGATAAACATCATATTCACACGAAGTACTTGACTTCACTTGTACTAAGAAGCATTTTATATATGTTGTGTGCCCGTAGCTCAGCTGGATAGAGCAACAGCCTTCTAAGCTGTGGGTCGTAGGTTCGAATCCCACCGGGCACACTCTTTTATCAATACTTTCTATAAATCTTCAAGTACTCTGGCACCACATTTTCAATTGCTAATGGTCGAACCTTCATTGTTTCAAGGTCAACTGACTTTTCGATTGAACTATTCATCATAACTTTCACCTGATCTTGAGTAAGCATAGGGTTCGTATCTCCGGTTATTGGTTTTAGCAGCATAGAAATAATTTTATTTTCTAAAAAGAAAGCTATTAACTTTGCCATTGGAAAAGATACATTGATCAACAAACACTTTCTGTTAGTAACATTCAGAATAAACTTCAATAAGCTTTTGAAAGAGTAAACCTTTGGTCCACCCATGTTATAAATTTTCTTGTCTTGCTTATTAAAACTGATAATACGATATACCACTTCAGCTAAGTCTGTTACACATATTGGCTGAAATTTAGTTGTTCCATTGCCAATTAGTGGTAAGAAAGGAAGAATAGTTGCTAATCTTGCAAATTTATTAAAGAAGTTGTCTTCTTTACCAAATACAAGGCTTGGCCTAATTATTATTGCTTTTTGAAATGCTGAAGTTACAGCTTTTTCACCTTCCAATTTACTTTTGGCATATTTTGACAACTTGCTATTTTCTATTCCCATAGCAGAAAAATGTATCATCATAGGTACATTTTTCATTTTTGCAGCTTTTGCTATCCTTTCAGCTATTTTAACGTGAACAGCGTAAAAATCGTGCTTTTTTGCTTCATATAATATTCCCACTAAGTTTATAGCTACATCACATTCTTCCATACCATCCAGAACTGATTTTTCATCAAAAAAATCGCCTTTAAATATTGATATTTGTCCTAAATTGCCACACAATTTTAAACAAGCAGCTTTTTCCTGATTACGAGTGAATATCTTTATTAAATATCCTTCTGCTGCCAAGCGTCTTACGATGTGTTTCCCTATAAACCCCGTTCCACCAAAAATAATTACACGTTTTGTCACAATTAAAGTTCCTAATAATTTGTTACTGTAAATTAATACAATGATTTCGCTTAATATTTTATTACGAATTCCCGTACAATAAGATCCATTTTCATTCCTCGTGAGCCTTTAACTAGAATTGCGTCATTATTCTGAATAATGTTAGCTAAATCACTTTTCAATTGATTAGAATCATTAAAATGCGTGCCTCTTATATTATCTGGCAAAAGCTCATGCAATTCTAACATAAATTTACCAACTGTATAAACTTTATCTATATTATTTTCTGTGATAATCTTAACCAAATCTGTATGAAACTCTATGCTTTCATCACCAAGTTCCAACATATCACCAAGCAAAGCTACTTTTCTCTGATTAGAATATGTACTCAAAGTTTTTATTGCAGTTTTCATCGAAGCAGGGCTGGCGTTATAGGAGTCATCAATTAAATGTATATATTTTTTATTGCATTTGACCTTATGAATATTGCCTCTACCTTTCGCTACACTAAAATTCTTAAGTGCAAGTGGTAATTTTGATAAATCAAGTCCGAGGCTTTGCACAACTGCTGCAACAGCAAGTAGCGAATAAGCAAAATGCTCACCTTGTACACGTAAATTACAGTTTATAATTTGATTATCACTCAGCCTGATTTTTAAACTTAATCTATTAGCAACTCGGTTTGATGTTATTCCAGCGCGTGACGCTGGAATCCAGTCTTTATTATACAACCGTCTGATATGCTCATTTGCAATTGAACTTCCTGGATCCAAGTAGTCAAGCACTGGGATGACAGAAGATAGTGCTGAAATGACAGAAGATTCATCGTTTCTTATTAAGTTTAGTAAACAAACTTCAGCATTTTTATCTTTACCGAAGCTTATTACATTTCTATTGGCGTGTGATGAGAGATAATCATAATATTTATTATCTCTGCTTAAAACCAAAGTACCGTTATTTTTCATACCATACAGAATTTCTAACTTCGCTTGTGCAACGTCAAATAGTGATGAAAAATTTTCAGTATGTGCAGGTTCGATGTTGGTAATAACTGCAATATTCGGATTACTAATTTTTGATAATTCTTTTATTTCACCAGCTTTATTCATTCCCATTTCAAGAATTAAGTACTGGCAGTTTTTTGGAGCTTTCAGAATTGTCAAAGGCAATCCTATATTATTATTTAAGTTACCTTCGTTTGCATGGGACACTCCATATTGCGATAAAACAGTGTGTAGCATATCCTTTGTAGTGGTTTTTCCGACACTGCCTGTAACTGCAATAACTTTAGCATCAATAAGAACATTTCTAATGTAATATGATGCCATATCGTGCAAAGCTTTCAGGGTATCTTGTACAATAATGAGAGGGAAACTTTTATATTTACCCTCACTCACTATTGCAGCGATAGCCCCTTTTAAAAACGCTTCATGCAAAAAATTATGGCCATCAAAATTCTTTCCCTTGAGGGCAATAAATAAATCACCTTTTTTTATGCTTCTTGTGTCCGTTGAAATATTTGAGCTATGTATCCAATTACAACCATTTACGTCTCTTCCGCCAGTTGCATCAATGATATTATTTGTGTTCCATTTAAACATAATTTAGAGTATTCTTTATAATAAATTGAACAATAAAAGTAGCGAAAATACTACATGTTTTAGACAATGTGCAAATAATGGTTGCAATCCCTATAATTCTATCTTATAATGGATGTAGAAGTTTAAATTTTTTCGTCTATAATTAAAATGTATTTAGTTGTAGAAAGTACCTTGGAGGTATGTATGTTCACAGGAAAAAATGAAAAATCTACTTCTATACTAGCTAAAGTTGGTAATGCAGCTTCGGGAGTAGGAAGTTTTCTGGGTAGAGGTGTAAAAGTTCTAGTCAAGGGTGCAGTGTACCCTATATGGCCAAAGAATTGGTTTAAGTCGTGGGATGAAATGCGGCACGACATAAAAAATGGCGGACGTTCTATTATTGGCAACCCACTTGAAGAATATGATCCACCTATAGAAACCACACAAGCTAGTGAGGATCTTGGTGTCCAAATAATGGAGCAAAAGAAAGGAACAGGAAAGGTAACTTTTTTAGCATCAAGGACTCTGACAGGGGATATACCCTATTTGACGCCAGAACGATTAGGTGAAATAAAGCAAAACCTGCCAAATATAACTATCTTTAAAGAAGAAAATAAAATTGTAATTGAAGTTGATGTTAAAAAAATAATTGAAGACATTAAATATAAAGGAAAGAGTCCAGAGGAGATAAAAAAGCTTGCTATTGAAGAAATTAAACAAAAAGTTGACGGTAACCTTAAAGATCTAGCAAAAATTACTGGTGGAGAATTTAAAGTTCACACAGACTTAAAATTGCTGTATGGTATTGCAGAAAAATTGTATAAGGAATATGATAATCAAAAGCAGTCATCAGACAAAGTTGTGAAGTCTGATGTTGGTCAGCCTTCAGAAACTATAGCTTCAGGTGAGAAAAAATGGGCGCAAGAAGCTATAAAAGCAGGTAAGTCGCAAAGTTGTGGAATGCAAAAATAAGTTATAGGGGAGTATTATGAGTGAAGCTAAAAAAATAGAGGAAAGACATCATAGTCTAACTGTTCCTGGGGATATGTATCACTTACAACCAGGAGTTATTACTGGAAAAAGGGTAAGTGGAATAGAACCCTTTTTGAAAGAACAGCAGGACATGGTAAAAGTAAGGGAACTTGTAAGCTCTTTAAATCTTGAAGATGCTTCTGGTGATGCGATAAAACCACTATCTACACCTAATGTAGAGAAAAACGAAGAAAGAGGGAAAGGTCGCTCTTAAAATATGAGCAATGAAGTTTATGATAGCGATAACATCTTTGCTCAAATATTAAGAGGTGAGTTACCTTGTGAGAAGGTACATGAAAATGAAAATGTACTAGCTTTTCATGATAAGTACCCTGACGCACCAGTTCATATTTTAGTTATATCAAAAAATCAATATATTTCATATGATGATTTCATTCTAAAAGCTCCTGAAGAGGAAATAGCGGATTTCTTCAAAACTGTAAGAGAGATAGCACACAAATATAATCTAGAAAAAACAGGATATAGATTAGTCACTAACTACGGTGAAAATGGAGAGCAGGTTGTACCACACTTTCACGTGCATATTTTAGGTGGTAAAAAGTTAGGAAAGCATGTAAACTCATAGTGTTATATGTTTTGTTAAATGAGCGAATATTTAACCATAGTAATCTTTATCTGCGTATCAATTGTAGTATCTTTTGCTTTAGGTATATTGCCTATGTTTCTTGCAGTGAGTAAGCCAGATGGTGAAAAGCTTTCCACATATGAGTGTGGCTTCAATCCACTATCCAGTGCAAGGAAAAATTTTGACATTAAATTTTACCTAGTTTCAATATTATTTATAATATTTGACTTAGAAATTGTTTTTCTTTTTCCTTGGGCTGTTTCTTTATCTAAGATAAGCTATGGTGGATTTTGGTCTATGATGGTATTTCTTGCAATACTCACTATAGGTTTTATCTATGAATGGTGTAAAGGTGCATTAGAGTGGGAGTAGTTTATGACAAATCAAATTCTATCTAATGATGACTGGGGTCTTTATAAAAAAGAAGGGTTTCTTGTCACTAAATTTGGTGATTTAACAGATTATGTAATGAATTGGGCAAGGTCTGGTTCATTGTGGCCAATGACATTTGGTCTTGCATGTTGCGCAGTTGAGATGATGCATACTGCATCCAGCCGTTATGATCTTGATAGATATGGTATAATGTTTCGTGCAAGCCCACGTCAATCAGATGTGATGATTGTTGCTGGCACACTAACTAATAAAATGGCAGCAGCATTGCGCAAGGTTTATGATCAAATGGCAGACCCGAAGTATGTTATTTCCATGGGAAGTTGTGCAAATGGTGGTGGTTATTACCATTACTCTTATTCAGTAGTCCGAGGCTGTGATAGAATTGTGCCAGTTGACGTGTATGTCCCTGGATGCCCACCAACCGCTGAGGCGTTGCTATATGGAATGCTATGCCTACAAAACAAAATAAAACGGACTCGGAATGGATAAAACTGCAAAGTATATACAAAAAAAGACCAAATGCGAGTGCATTCAAAAAGATGATGGCATTATTGTAATATATTCAACTTTAGATGAAATTGAAAAGTACCTATTCTTTCTACGTGATGATGAAAAGTGTAGGTTTGAACTATTAGTTGATATTTTTGGGGTTGACTATCCAAATAGAGAGAAGCGTTTCGAGCTAATATACAATCTACTCAGCATTGTGCATAATATTAGAGTACACATAAAGCTTCAGTTATGTGAAAGCGACATGCCTCCAAGTGTAGCGAAGATATTTAGTACGGCTTTGTGGTTTGAGCGTGAAGTGTTTGATATGTATGGAATAGAGTTTTCTGATCACCCTGATTTGCGTAGGATTCTAACAGACTATGGATTCAAAGGTCATCCAATGTTAAAAGATTTCCCTCTCACTGGTTATGAGGAAGTAAGATATGATATAGAGACAAAAAAGGTTGTGTATAATCCTATAGATTTACCGCAAGATTTTCGTATGTTTGATAGCTTATCGCCTTGGGAAGGTAAAACCATAAAAGTAAATACAAAGGAGTAGAAAATGACAGTACAAAGAAAAAAAATATCTTTAATCGGTGCAGGAAATATCGGTGGAACTCTCACCCATATGATTGCACTAAGGGAACTCGGTGATGTTGTTTTACTTGATATTAGTGATGGAATACCACAAGGTAAAGCACTCGACATAGCAGAATCATCCCCTATTGATGGATTTAATGTCAATATTACTGGCACAAATAGGTATGAAGATATAAAAAACTCCGATGCAATTATAATAACCGCTGGCATCGCTAGAAAACCTGGAATGAGCAGGGATGACCTCCTGCAAACCAATGCTAAAGTAATGAAGGAGGTTGGCGAAAATATTAAAAAATATTCTCCAAACGCGTTTGTAATAGTGGTTACCAACCCTTTGGATGCCATGGTTTCAGTGGTGCATAAATTTTCAAACCTTCCAACTAATATGATTGTTGGCATGGCAGGAGTGCTTGATTCTTCCCGTTTTCGTTACTTTCTTGCAAGTGAGTTAAATATCTCAGTTGAAGATATATCTGCTTTTGTGCTTGGAGGACATGGCGACACTATGGTACCACTAATCAATTGTGCTTCAGTTGCTGGAGTTCCACTTACTCAAATTATCGATATGGGTCTTATCACACAGAAAAAAGTCGATGAAATAGTTGAACGCACTCGCAATGGCGGTAAAGAAATAGTTGATCTGCTTAAGTCTGGATCTGCATACTACGCTCCTGCATCTTCAGCTATATGCATGTTAGAATCATATTTAAAAGATAAGAGGCGCATATTACCATGTGCTGCTTACCTTAATGGTGAATATGGTGTAGAAGAGTTGTTTATTGGTGTTCCTGTAATTATTGGAAAAAACGGAATTGAAAAGATCCTAGAAGTTAAAATGAATGATAGTGAACAAGAAATGTTTAATAAGTCTGTAAACTCGGTGAGAGAGCTGGTGAAATCTTTAGGTTCATAAGCAAATTAATGGTTTTATAGAGCTTCTTTATAGCTCAAACAGCCTAAAAAAGTTGCTTGTGGTTACCTTCGCTACTTGTTCTGGTGACTCATTCCACAACTCTGCCAAACAATCAACAACGTATTTCACCATTGCTGGTTCATTCTTTTTTCCCCTATAAGGCTCAGGTGATAGATATGGTGCATCAGTTTCGACTAAAACACGCTCGCGTGGTACATTTTGTGCAATTTCTCTGAGTAAGCTCGCATTTTTAAAAGTAATAATTCCAGAAAATGAAATATATAACCCCAAATCTATAGATTGATAAGCAAGTTCTTTAGAGGAAGCAAAGCAGTGCATTACTCCACTAAAAGCACCGGCTTTCATTTCTGACCTTAACATATCGATCATCTCATTATCAGCGCTTCTTGTGTGAATAACTAAAGGTAGTCCAGTTATTCTTGACGCTTCTATATGTAATGCAACCCTTTTTTTCTGATTGTCTTTGTTGTCAGATTTATAAAAATCTAACCCGGTTTCACCGATACTAATTACCTTTTGGTTCTTGGTAAATTCAACTAATTCATCAACATGTATACACTCACCGTTTTCTATAGCAGCATCAAGCGGATGTATACCAACAGAGGAGTAGACCTGATCATAGGATGAAGAAATTTTTAATAACTTAGGAACATCGTCAATGCTTACGCATATGTTATGCAAAACCTTTACACCATTTTGCTCTGCCCTTGAAATTACTTTTGGTATTTCATCGTCAGAAAAATAAATCAAGTGGCAATGAGAATCTACTATCATGAGCTTATTGTTGAGGCTTTTATTATAGAAGAAAACTCTTCTATCACTGTTTTATAAACTTCTTTTTTAAATGATATAGCACTGGCTACTAAACTATCTATACCTTGCCAACGCCACTCTTTGAACTCTGGATGACCAGTATAATTAATATCAATGTCCTCATCCTCTCCGCAAAACTTCATTAAGAACCACCTTTGCTTTTGACCAGAATATTTTCCATTCCAGCATATTGGTATAACTTCTTCAGGCAAGTTGTAGTATATCCAATCCTTGCTTTTAGTTATAACCTTTACTTTATTAGTACCAACCTCCTCTAGCAACTCACGTAACGCTGCTTGTTCCAGTTCCTCACCATCATCAACACCTCCTTGTGGCATCTGCCAGTAAGAATCGCTATCAAAGCGTTTTCCAATAAAGGCATGTCCTTGTCTGTTAAATAGCATTATGCCAACACAAGGACGGTACTTATCTTTCTGCTCAACCACGAGTACGCTCTGTTTTTAAATGATTTGTTACAGAAGTTTTAATTAATTTTCCATTTTTTTCTTTCTTCATCTCTTCAACAATTTTCTTTGCAACTTCCTTTGCACTCAAGTTCGAGTTATCAATTTCAAGCGAACCCTCAGGTATAAATAGCCTTTTCCCTTCAATTTTCTTTATAGCAAAATCCGGATCAGTAATTTTATTTTCCTGATATCTCTCTTCTGATTGGACACGTCTTACTAGTTTTTCATTATTACAATGTAATACTACAGAAAAAATTTCCATGTCCATTTTTTTACTTAAATTTACCACTGAGTTATATAATCTTTGGTCATAGGGATCACCCTCTATCAATTTATTTGTAAATATATAATGTTTTGATTTTACGTAGTGTTTTTCCAGTATTGCTAATACATTTTCCCTAACTGCAAAAATTTTTTCCCATAGGTCATCTGGAACTTCAACGTTTTGTAATTTAACAATATCAAATATAATATTATTGAATAGATTATTGCTTACTATTACTGCACCAATGATTTTACACAGTTCCTTTGCAGTAGTAAACTTACCACTGCCTGGAAAGCCGATTAAGTAGATGAGAGTCTTGCCCATAATGAATACTAGTAAAAAGCTATTTTCAATTATATAAAAAGTATATACATTGTACATGCTAAAAACATGATGATAAAATAGATGCAGGTAATACCTTTAACAAGTAGTTGCGTTGAAAATAGTTCATATTTAGAAATTTTGAGTATATAATTATAAATGAATCATATAACCTGTAAACAATGCTTAGCGATATGGAATCGATAAGAAGTACAATTGAAGAGATAATAGATCAAAATAAAGGTCATGATATAGTAACTTTTGATGTGCAGAATAAAACCGTTATTGCAAAATATATGATTATTGCATCTGGTGATTCAAGCCGTCACGTTAAAGCTTTAGCTGAGCACGTAATAAAAAGCCTCAAGCCACATGATAAAATAGATGTAGAAGGTATGGATGAAGGCAATTGGGTAGTTTTGAATTTTCAAGGCATAATGGTTCACATATTCAGGCCGGAAGTAAGGGAGTATTATAAAATAGAAGAGTTATGGAACTGATTGCCTGGATAGCTGGTGCACAACTGCACAAACGTTGTAATTTTGAAGGCAACTCCTGCACAGGTAGTGGTGTCATGAAAGTAGCTGACACTGGAATCCAGTTTTTCATGCAATTTCATCGGAAACGTTGTATAGTGTGCTTGTTTATAATTAAGTTCCAGTGTCTGGGCACTGGCTTCTCTATTAGGGTTACCTTCGGCATTAATGACAGGATAGACTGGGGTTTATAAAATGAAACACGCATCTGAATTTTTAAATTTCATCCAAGAAAGAGGGTACCTATACCAATGCACAAACATTGAAGGACTAGATCAATTATTATTGCAGAGCAATTATATAGTTGCATACATTGGGTTTGATTGCACAGCACCAAGTCTTCATGCTGGTCACCTAATTCAGATTATGATGCTCTGTCACCTACAAAAATTTGGTTATAAGCCGATAGTCTTACTTGGAGGTGGCACAACAAAAATTGGTGACCCATCCTTCAAAGATAAAGCAAGAAGCATCTTGCCTGTAGAGAACATCAATCAAAATACATCCAGTATAAGGAGAATATTAGAGAAAATGGTGTCTTTTAATGACAGCAAGACTGGTGCAATGATAGTAAATAACGCAGATTGGTTGGATAACATAAAATACATAGATTTTTTGCGTGATATAGGAGCTTATTTTTCTGTAAATCGTATGCTAAGTTTTGATAGTGTGAAAACCAGGCTGGATAGAGAGCAAACCTTAAGCTTTCTAGAATTTAATTACATGCTATTGCAAGCTTACGACTTTATTGAATTAAACAAAAAATATGATTGTCGTCTGCAGATTGGAGGGTCAGACCAGTGGGGAAATATAGTAAACGGAATTGAACTTGGAAAAAAGTTGAATTTACCTGAGCTATTTGGCCTTACCATGCCTCTTTTATTAAATGCACAAGGAAAAAAAATGGGCAAAACTGAAAGTGGAGCAGTGTGGCTTGATGATAATATGCTAAAGCCTTACGACTACTGGCAATATTTTCGCAACGTTGATGATCAAGATGTTGGACGTTTTTTAAGATTGCTCACTGATGTGCCAATTGATGAGATTAGAAAATTAGAGTCTTTAAAGGATCAAGAAATAAATGAAGCAAAAAAGGTCTTGGCAACAGAAGTGACAAAAATATGTCATGGTGACAAAGAAGCGGAACTTGCACAATTTGCTGCAATTTCTGCTTTTGAGAATGAAGATAGCTCACTACTTCCTGATTACATCATAAAAAAAGAACAAGTTGCAAGCGGCATATCCTTAGTAGACCTACTACATGACACCGGTTTTGAACCTTCAAAAGGCGCTGCAAAGCGTTTAATACAGGGCAACGGATGCAAGATTAATGATAATGTTGTAAACAATATTGATCATGTAATAAATTTCGAAAGCTTTAAAGATCAGCCATTTATAAAATTATCTGCAGGAAAGAAACGCCATATAAAAGTTGTGGTAGATTAGGTCTCGAAGTAAGAAAACAAATTTTATACAAGTGAGAAATTAGATATGGAGCAAATTTTCAAAATTCGAGAATTATGTATAAAACAACTGGAAAGATAGTAGAAAGCGAAATTCTATTATATATAGCTAAAGTGGCTTAGGTTTACCTACAATTTGAAAAACAACAAATTCGTCATTCCGCTACTCATTAGCGGAATCTATACCGCGAATGAATCCATAACTGTACGGACATTGCAATTTGGGCCTACCAGGAGGGCAATGCCTCTTATCCAAGTACCCTCTTCTTGTCATCCAAGTAGCCGACACTGGGATGGCTTTGTTGCATAGCAACTGAAAAAATCTGGTGGCTACTGACAAAATTCATTATAAAATAGCCATTTAACCTTGAAAGAAAAAATATGCCACAAAAAATGAGGGTCAGTAACCATAGCGAATATAACAAATTTCTAGAAAAAAGAGGAAATATTTTTCATTATATCAACGAAGCCATAGAAAAGTGGTACGAGAATGGTCCAAAAATACCAGGTGGCAACAATATTTATAGCGATAAAGTTGTAATTTTGGTGCACATAATAACTTGTTTATTTAGAATAGGCCTGAGGCAAACAGTTGGGTTTATAGCAGGATACCTTGAGCAAATTGGGAAAAATTTGCAAGTTATCAGCTATTCACAATCATCAAAAGAAACTCAATATTAAGATCAATGATTGCAGAAAATAATATGGAAGATATCGAAATTGCTATAGACAGTACAGGAATTAGTATATACAACAACACTCCTGGTCATAGCAAAGAAAATAGCGAAGATAGAAAGTATCGCAGCTATGAACAGACAAGAAAATTGCATGTAATGTTGAATACAAACAGCAAAAAAGCCATAGCTGTAAAATACAGTAACGGCTGATCACTATGGAGCTTGTGATTTGCTAAAAGAAGTCGATTTTCAGTATGTCATAA
>NZ_JAPQLN010000040.1:0-7990 GCF_028981745.1 Wolbachia endosymbiont of Drosophila tristis
CGATGTTCGTGCCACGTTAGTACGCCTGGGTAAAACACTAAAACGTAATTTTCCGGTTCATGTATTGAATCCTTTTGCTCTGAATTTAAATCCCTTTCAAAATGAATATTGTGCTCTGCCACACCAAATATTATAACTTTTTGGTTGGTAAAATCTTCTACTTTGTAGTGGTGAGTAACGCTAAACCTTTCTAAAATTGGCTTGTGTTTTAAATTCCACAGTTGTTCAGATAGTTTATCACTTCTTAGTAAAAATTTACTTCCTTTCTCTTCTCCACTCGTAACCGGAAAACACGCGTTTATTTCTCCTAAGTTCCAGCTATCTGATAATACTATCTGCGCTTTAGCAAACTTAATCTTAGGTAATAAGCTCTGTGGTAGCTGATATAGCGCTTTGAAGTTATACCACACATGATTTCGTTCATAAATACCGTTGTAGTTCTTAGTATGAGGCTCGGTTTCTCCAAGTATTGCTACATCCAAGCGATATATGTCATTGCTTAAAGCTTGTTCATAATGATCGCGTAGATAGTTTTCTACAATCCTAATAACCGGACCATGAGACCTGAAAAAATTTACTCTTCCAAATGATAAAACTGGCCCATCTTTTTCTATTTTTACCCCGGAATAATCCGATAATAAACTTCCGAAAAAACTCTCATCCAATATGAACCTGCTAATGTTGTAATAATCGTTAAAAATCCTCATTAGCCTCGATCTTGCAGGCAATGATAGTTTTGCTAGTTCTACTACTGCATCAACGAAGAAGTCATTCGGAACATCTTTTATCCCTATCTGCAGTTCAAAGAAGTCCTTGCCAGATGGTTCTTCGATAATTGTAATATCTTCTATATTTGCCCATTTTAGTGCTATTTTCAGTGAAGCAGGTGTTCCTCTTAAACGCTGAAATTTTATCCCTTTTTTTATCGCCTTTCTTTTGTCTTTTACCCAATGTAGGATTTCTCCTAGCCCATATTCCTCTATTATCCATGGCAACACTTTTTCCCCTTGGCTAAATTTAAACCCTCTGATACAACCAGGATCTACTTTGTAATCTATTGCATCAACCAGCGCTTTTTCCTTTTTTGTTGCGTTTGGCGGTAATAGCATTAATTTAACTCAACATTTAAACTTTTTAAGAAAGCGGACTCATTTCCTTTCACAACTATGTCTTTTCTTGGCTCTATTAATTCCACGTTTTCTACTCCTTCCATAAACAAATTGGCTATTATCCATGATCTTGTTACCTTCCATCCTAATCTTTTCGTTGTTCCAAATTTTTCGATAAATTTCTTCTTCACCGTTTCAATAATATCTGGTCTTTTAATGCTAATTTTACTGTGGATATCTATTTCTATCATATTGCAACTTACCACTTCAACTGTATCTGTTAAAATCCTCACATCCTCCCTGTTTAGCTGATTTTTGACAATTTCTAGTAATTCTTCTTGCAGTGTGGATAATTCTGTGGATAAGATTGAAACTTGTACTTTCCCTGGTATAGGTGATTCTACTAATGCATCCTTTACTCTACTATCTGCTGACAGTGCATGATATCGATAGTGTTCTTTACTTCCTCCCGTGCTCCAGCCTATTATCTTTGCTTTAATTATTTTTCTAAAACGTTCGTCATCTTCTTCTTTCTGCCTCTCCACTCCATAAAATTCAGCTAAATTATCAAGATCTTCTCCTGTCGCAAACTTAAGTAAATTACTCTTTACTGCTTCGTTTATCCTTTGTCTCAGCAAAAGCTCTCTCCAGGCTGCTACTTCTAATACCTTCATCGCTGAGTCACTTTCTACTAATGCCGTAAAACTTTCATCTCGACTTATTAATTCTTCTTTCATACGTGAAAAGATTTCTTCGAAGTTCAGTGGCTCAATAATGTTAGTCTGCTGCATCTTTATACTACAACCTCATCGAAGCGAATCTTTTTCCCCATTGGTACGTACAACCCTTCCAGGTCAAGCGTTACTTTTCCCTCTTTTACTTCTGTCATTTTTACTTTTTCTAATTTAAACCTTTTTTCCCATTTTTCCAAAGCTTCTGCAGTTGCTGCGTAAATTTCTAGTGTTAAATCACGATTAACTGGCTTATCCAATAATTCAAATAGCCTAGACCCGTAATTCCTCATCATAATTCGTGATCCTATAGGAGTCGTAAGTATATCAATTATTGATTGCTTTAAGTGCTCTATTCCTTCTAACGCTTTTCCTGTTTTACCATCCATACCCTTCATTTCTATTTTGCAAAGACGCTTTTACTGCCTTTTATTACTTTTAACCCACAAGATACTGAATCCCCTACTCTTCCTACACCATGACCATTTGCAAACACTGTTTTTGATCCTTGAATCATTACTTTTCCTTCGTTAAAATTGTCTCCTTTCCTACAGACTGGGAAATCATTTACAAAAACATTATTACTGCCGCTAATGCAAAAATGTGGTGTTGCTTCTCCACAATAATCTCCTACTCGCACAACTGATTTATTCATTTTCCAATT
The DNA here is from genome assembly GCF_028981745.1 of Wolbachia endosymbiont of Drosophila tristis. Taxonomy (NCBI): domain Bacteria; kingdom Pseudomonadati; phylum Pseudomonadota; class Alphaproteobacteria; order Rickettsiales; family Anaplasmataceae; genus Wolbachia; species Wolbachia endosymbiont of Drosophila tristis. Next base: position 2,505 of record NZ_JAPQLN010000040.1, read on the forward strand.
AATTAAGTTCTATTCTATCTGCTTTCAGTTTTATTTCGCTCCTTGTCATCTCTATACTTGATTCCCCAGCTTTCAATGTTATTTTGTCCACTACTTCAATCTCTAAATGATGCTTCTCTTTATCATATAACAATCTTGTCCCATCTTGAATTTTTACACTATTTATTTCTTTTTTATTCTCTGGTGCAGGGTATTTTTCCTGATATATTCCTGCTAATACCACCCCTAATGATAGTTCTCCTAGCGCAGAAAGTATAATAACCTGTTCATCGATATCTGGAGGAGACCAATTTCTATCTTTTCCTGCTTTACTTGTTATCCATGGCAACCAATCTGTTAAAAATTCCCCTATTTGCACTTTTACTCTCGCTTTTTCATAATCTACTTCTTTCACAAGCCCAATACGTACAATGTTAGCTAACTTTCTTTGCAACTCTGAAATAGCAAAATTACTTTCCAACATTTATTTCACCGATTTCTATTTTGTGTGGCATAAATTTTCCCTCTTCCCAAATAGATCGACCCAAGTGTACTTCATGCACCCAGTCTACCATCCACACTAAATACGCGTCTAATTCTGGCCTAAATCCGTCAATTTCTGCTGATATAAATTCACCTGGCGAAACATTTTTTACGTTCCAAGTATTTTTATTTACTACTCTCGCAACCTCAGCAGCTAATTCTCTGACAATAATAGCTGCATTCTCTATTGTGCTATCAATCACAATTCGTGCCTCAAATCTTGCTTTCAGGGCTAATTCTTCTGTTCCTGAATCTTTTCCTTGCTCTAAACTTGACAATTCCACAAATACCGCTGGTGCTACTATTTCCCTTCTTATCATTGGATATATTTCACATGTCTGTATCGCTGGTATTTCTTTCTTCAACATTCTGCAAATTGCTTTGTGCAACTCAATTAAAATCATACTTTTACAATATAGTTTAATTCACGCTCAAAATATTTCTCAAATATCCCTTCTGTTTCATAATTAACTAGCTCCTTTATTATTTTTGATGCTTCTGGTTCCAGTCCTAATTTTACCTCTTGTATTGGCAAAGCTGTTCTTCCTTCACGCCTAAAAACACCACTATTTCCTCTTGGCATTGTTGCCATAAATCCTCCTATAAACTTATGTTTTCCTACTTTCGCTCCTTTTCTTGTTTGTCTCATCTTGCCAATTGCTGATACCCTAATATCATATAAATTTGCTCTCATTAATACATCTAACCTACTTGTCTTAGCCTTAAAAATTCTTAGCCTTTTTCTCATTACCGTTAATTTTATCTTCTTTTCCTCACTAATTTCCTGAGCTGCTTGCGTTTTTAACCATAGTGCTGTTTTGTTCAATGCCCTCACCGCTGCTTTTTCCACTTTTTTCCTTTCAGCATTTACATTTTCAATTACCTTATTAATATTATCGGTAACTTCTATATTAATAGACATTTTACACCCCCGATGCTTGAATTTTCCATACCATTCCTGAATTATCTCTAAGTGGTGGTGTGTGTACTCTGTATCTACAACTACCTATGGAAAAAGTATCTCCTACCATTGGCTTTAATACATCAAACACACTTACTTCCAACAATAAAATTTCTCCTACAAATTGTCCTTCACCAATCTCGTATAATTTATCTGGCTGTTGCTTTAGTACTTGTACCATATATGACTTATCCTTTGATTCATACAAAGCTACTTTTCCTAAATGGGCAAAACAATCTTGCAATAATCTCTTAATATTTTCTTGCATATTTTTCTGCTATATACTAACCTTTACATGCTAAGAAGGGGCACACAGGTAAAGCATTCTTCTGCCTCACCACTTTATAGTTGCTCTACCTGTGTTGTTATGTTACAACGACTTTTACTAATACTCCCGGTCTATGGCACATTGGCAGAGAATTTGACTGAGTATGTAAATCGGTCCCTCTATCAAATCTTCTTGGCTCTTGTTTCGCGTAAAGTGGCTGTCCAAGAGTATTTACTGTCTCATTAAAGTCTGCTGGTGCAAAATACGTTGTAAATGTGCTCGCTGTTCCTAGTGGAAAACAGTTTCCACTTTCTCTTTCTATAAATCTTCTTACGGTTCCTTCAGGGTCGGTTGCTTGCCCTCTATACTCTTCAAATGTTATTCCACAGAACGTAAATCCTGATCTCATGTCATTCCTCAGCGCTGCTCCTTCTTGCCATCTTTCATATGCCTCTTTCACTTTACTATGCGAAATTAGTGCATCAAAAAACTCTGGACTTACCAGTGCATGAATCCCCGTCATATATTCACCACTTAAATTGTCCTCAACATGGCGCAATACTTCCAGACACTTACGCTTTACATCGGTTGTCGCAGTCCCCAATGCAAAATTTACTACTTTTGGTGTAATTTCAAATTCGTTGTAAAGGTTTAATAACTCCGACCCATCAGCATCAAGAATGATTCCCTTCAGCGCTCCCATTCTCAAATGTTCTAACGTTATTGCGTGTTTATTTCTCATTAGCTGCAAATGATCAGTTATTACATCTGCCAATGCTTTCAGTTCACTTTCTGACCCAAATGCCCTTATTCCCTGTACTTCCTCAGGCAACACTACGTCATCATGTGGTATATGTGGAATGGTAAAAGTTCTTATTTTTCGTTTTCCACGTTTTCCTACTGTTGCTGGTGCTCCTGGTAACTGCGTTGGTAGTAAACTTAATACTCCATTTTGCTCCTCTATAGTAATATGTCTAAATCTTACTGACCTACTTGGAAACAAATTTAAATTTTCAACTTGTCCATAATTTATCGGCAATATATTTATCGCATTTGTTAGTGCCGTCATGCTAAATGCTGTATTTGTAAATGGATTTTGCATTTTTTCTTTTCCCCCTTTTGTATTTTTAATAGTTTTTTTAAGCTCCCTTGCGGATAATGATCCCTCGTCCTTCAAGGTGCTTTATTGCTGCAGTTTTCTGCTCTTCAATGATATTTGCTGGCCATACAACTGCATGATCTGCTAGTATTGCACCACGAGCAATAATTACTCCTTTACTATTTTCCTTTGCGTTTACATCGCTTGCTATCACTCCTATAGCCGTTTGTGTCCCATCTGTGGCAGTTGGATTTAAAGCTTTAATAAAACCATCTTTAGTATCATAACCAACTACTTTTCCCAGCTTTAGATTTTGTCCCTTGGCTACTGTTATTTGATCTCTTGAATATAGGTTGGACACTTCATATTTCAGAAGATCGCCTAAATTATTTCCTTCAGTTATACTTATCATGTCTTTTTCTCTCCTTTTTTTATTTTTTTACCGCCATATTTGTGGTTGTTATACACGGCGGTTATACACATACTTTAAATGTTTGATTGCGCACGACTTTTCGCTACCTGCATCATCAACTCTTCTCCTGAATTCTGTGGTATTGCACTTAGTATTTCTGTCTTCTTCGTTCGCTCTGCAAGTAACTCCATTAAAACTTCCCTGGCTTGCTCAACACTTACGCTTTGCTCAATAAATTCTCCTATCTTTTCTGGCATTCGTGATAAGTTACATAAACGTATTAATTCAAGAACTTCAGTACGATACTTAGTTAAATTGTCAGTTTCTAGGTCATTTGTAGTTTTTTCATTCATAGTAATATCCCCTTTTTTATTAATAGATTTAAACTCTGAAAGAATTGTAATTCCATCTGCAAGACCTATTTCTACTGCTTTCTCGCCAAAATATAGCCCTGCTTCTGTTGATTTTATTGCCTCTACAGAAAGGTTTCTATTGCGTGCTATTAGCTCAACCAGCATTCCATATAAACGATTCACTTCGCTTTTTAGGCTTTCTAAACTCTCAGAAGTTATTGGCTCATGTGGATTTAAATCATTTTTTCTACTTCCTGCAAATACTGTCGTATATTTTATTCCCTGTTTTTCATCAAACCCACTTTGATCTATATGACTTGCTATTACTCCTATGCTTCCAACTCCTGAAGTTCTAGTTACCAATACTTTTTCAGCACTTGATGCAATTGCATACGCCGCAGAATACGCATCATCATTTGCTATTGCCACAATCCTCTTTTCTCTCCTTGCTTGGTAAATAAAGTCGGAAAGGTCGAATAAACCGTTTACTTCTCCTCCGGGGCTGTCTATGTCCAAAATTATTGTTTCTACTTCTTTATCTATTAAAGCTTCTTCTATCTCTTCACTTATCTTCTCATACGATGTCATCCCCAATACATCATCAAAAACTTCTGACTTTTTCGTCAAGATTCCATGTATTGGTATTATTCCTCTTTCACTATTTCTTACCGCATGTTTTATATTTTTAAAGATAGGCTGCTTTCCTGTTTGTAGTGACAGTAATTCAAAACTCCTTGGTTCTACCATTACACATCTGTTTAGCCATATCGCTTGGTTTTTCATATTATCTCTTGATTAGTAGTAACGTCGGAATCAAAACTTAAACCCAAGGAACTAGCACGTCTTTGATCTTCTGCAATTTCTTGGTCTATTTCTTCTACATCATAACCTAGCTCTGAAACCACTTCTGATCGACTCTTAAATCCATTTCTTACTGCCATTTGTTGTGCTTGCTGGTCTTTTAAAGGATCCACCCAATCAAATCCCTGTGGTATCCATTTTACTTCTTCTTTCGCTGCTTTTGCTACTTTTTTATCTATACTCAGTTCTCCACAGAGTACTGCTAATTCTAGCCATCTACTCCATACTGGTCTGCAAAATTGAAATACCATAATGTTGTGTTGCAGCATAGCACATCTACGACGAAACTCTATTAATCCTGCTCGAATGGATGAATAATTAACGCCCGTTAAATCTCCTGTTAGTTGCTCATATGTTATCCCTGTGCCTATTGCTATTGCCCTCAGCTGCTGTCTCATGAATGCTTCATAACTTCCTCCTACATCAGATGGCTCTGAAAATTTCATGTCTTCTCCTGGGTCTAAAAGCTGCATTGTTCCTGGCTCTAAACCTGATAGTGCTACTCCTTGCTCATTACTTTCACCTTCTCCTAAAATATTTGCTTCAGGATCGAGCCTTGTAATAAACCCTGCAAACATCGCTGCTGTCTTTTTTCTCACTAATTCTGCATCATCATATTGATCAAGTTCATAGAGCTTTAGCAGTATACTCGAAAGCCATGGCTCTCCTCTAATTTGCCCAGGTCTTAGTGGTCTATAAATATGTAAAACATCATTTGCTGGTACTCTTACTGATTCTCCAAATGAGCCTTCTCCTGGATGTTCTCTAAATAAGTAATATGCTTCTCTTTGCCCAAGCTTGTTAAACTCAATCCCGTTTCTTATTACATTACCATTTGCTAAAGTTTGATTTGTTTTATTGTCTAAATGTTCAGACTCAAGTACTTGCAGTTGTAGTGGTACAGAAAATCTATCTTCCAGCTTTCTCGTTCTTAAACGTACAAAACATTCTCCTCCCTCTATCATACTTCTGCATACTAGAGCTTGTAATCCATAAAAATCACTTACTCC
>NZ_JAPQLN010000041.1:0-11790 GCF_028981745.1 Wolbachia endosymbiont of Drosophila tristis
CTAGTTATTCACTATCCATTTTTTAAGTTGGCGTTTTTTTATGTTTTAAACGCTTTATAAGCGCGTTTCAGCTTATGTAGGTAGAAGTTTTATAAAGACATAAGGTGCACATAGTGCAAAAAATTAAACATGAGACGCCAGATACGTGAGTTTTTTTGTCATTTAATCTGTACAGAGAAGATAAATAAATAGCTTCAATTTTATGATAAGAGGGCTGGCGGAGTTTGTCAAGGAAGTTTTTTCGTTTCTATTCCCAATAAAAGTGCGTTATATGGTTATGCAAGAAGTCTATTTACCCATTTGCTTAACTTTCTCTCTACTTTTTCTGAGTAAGGCCGCTATTGGCATGACAGACATTCATCGTAGTCAATATCTGTTTTTTGTTGCAATATTTCACTTTTTTTAAATATGTCATGCGAGACCTTATCGGCTCTCTGCATTGATTGTGATCTGCAGTAATATAAGCTCTTCAATCCTTTTTTCCAAGCAAGCATGTGTATTTTGTGCAAGTAACGTTTATGTACGTTGGCAGGTAAGAACAGATTTACTGATTGAGATTGACAAATATACGAAGTTCTATCACTTGCATGTTCTATAATCCATCTTTGGTCAAGCTCGTACGCTGTTTTAAATGTCAATTTTTCATGCTCACTAAGAAAATCTAAATGCTGAACGGAACCCTCGTTTGTTGAAATTGAAGACCATATTTTATCATTGTCTCGATTTTTTTCTGCTAATAGTTTTTGCAAGAATTTATTTCGCACTACAAATGAGCCTGTAAGTGTCTTTTGTATGAATACGTTTGCTGCGTATGGTTCTATTCCAGGGGAGGTATTACCTGCAATAATGGAGATCGAGGCAGTAGGAGCAATAGCGAGTTTGTGTGTAAACCTTTCCATTAGATCAACTTCTTTGGCATCAGAACATGCTCCCTTTTCTTCTGCTAATTTTTTAGAAACTATATCTGCTTGCTCGCGTAAATACTTAAATATTTTTTTATTCCATTGTTGTGCTGTTACTGATTCAAAAGGAACCATTTTGCTTTGTAAAAATGAGTGAAAGCCCATCACACCAAGACCAATACTGCGTTCTCTGGCTGCAGAATATTTTGCTCGCTGCATTTCATTCGGTGCTTTATTTATGAAATCTTCCAATACATTATCAAGAAAGCGCATTATATCTTCTATGAAGAGTTTATTGTCTTTCCATTCTTCGTAGTACTCAAGGTTTACGGATGATAGACAACACACAGCAGTGCGTGACTTATTCAGGTGATCATAACCTGTGGTTAAAGTTATTTCACTGCATAGATTTGACATCTTGATGTCTAAGTTGAGCTTTTTGTAAGATTCTGGCTTATTGTTATTTGTTGCATCAAGGAAAATAATGTAAGGTTCTCCAGTTTCAACTCTTGCTGTTAATATTTTGATCCATATATCCCGCGCTTTTACAGTTGAAATAACCTTATTGTTGTGAGGGCTTATTAAATTCCATTCTTGATCATTCTCAACAGCCTGTATAAATTTATCTGTTACTATTACAGCATGATGTATATTTAACGCTTTGCGATTTGGGTCACCGCCTGTTGGCTTGCGTAAATCTAGAAACTCTTCTATCTCCGGATGAGATACAGGAAGGTAGACTGCTGAACTTCCTCGCCTTAGGGATCCCTGACTAATTGCAAGTGTTAGAGCATTTTGCACTACAATAAATGGAACAATTCCTGATGTTTTGCCGCTACCCTTTACGCTTTCGCCTATTGAGCGTAAATTTCCCCAATAACTACCTATGCCTCCTCCACGTGCAGCAAGCCAAACATTTTCGTTCCATAGATCAACTATTCCCTGCAAGCTGTCTTCGGTTTCATTAAGAAAGCAAGAGATAGGTAACCCTCTCTTAGTGCCACCATTGCTGAGTATTGGTGTTGAAGGCATGAACCACAAGTTGCTCATGTAGTCATAAAGACGCTGCGCATGTTCTTTATTATCAGAATAGTAATTAGCAATACGTGCAAAGAGGTCTTGATAACTTTCATTTTCTATTAAATACCTGTCTGATAGAACTGCTTTTCCAAAGTCGGTTAATTTGCTGTCCTTTGCGTAATTAATGGTAATGTTATTCATAAAGTTCCTTTTATTCTTTTATTATATATAGGTACTTAAAAGTCATTTTGAGCGATTTTTAAGTTAGGTTTTTCGGATTTTTTTGTTGATGCTGTAATGCAAACAAGATACCGTCAACCTGACTGCCATATATTTTACAGTAACTCATATAACTTATTTGCATATTTATTTCTTTTGCAACATGTTGAACATAACTTTCTGAGTGACGAAAATAGTCTCCTTTGTTTACAAAGTCAATACCTTCACCTTCCTTTCTTCTTATTAAACATACAATAACTCCTTTTTTGCTCGTAGATCTTTTTGCTAATTCCAACTCTTCTTGAAAGTCATGTAGATAATGTAGCACTTCAGCAAAGATAATTACATCATACTGCTGGTTTTTCTCTTGTTTAAGAAACTCTTTCATTTCCATATGTATTAATTCATTGTAAACAGGCTTACCTTTTATAAAGCATCCTCTTGCGATATTTAGCATTCTACTTGAAATGTCAATTCCTGTTATATGGTTTCCAATACTATTTATTTTCAAGAAATGACCACATATTCCAGTTCCACAACCAAGGTCGAGTATATTGAGCTCAGAAGTGGAGTTGTTGAAGATTTTTGTAATTATCATGTGTACAAGTTCATGCCCTCTATATTGTTTGGCAATCAACCAATGCTCAACAAAATATTCACCTGTGTAATCAAAATATTGTCTTATGAGGTTTTTTGGCAATTCTGTAATAGGCGCTGAGTTTGTCATTTTTTTTATATAGTAAGACGCCTCCTCGTGGTCATTATCTAATTTTAGTGCCCTTGTTAAATAATTATAAGCTTTGTTAGTATTCCCTACCGCAAAATGACACCTTCCGATGTTATACCAGACTATAGGTAAATGGGGGTAAAATATGCTAATTAACCAAAATCGTAACTTTGCATCTGATATGCTACCTTTATAAAAGTGATATAAACCGATTTCAATGTTGGTGTTTAACAGGTTCTTAGATTTTTTAAGAAGCACTGTCATTTCTTTATGAAGAGTATTATATTTATTCACAATGAAGTGTTTTACTTTCTTAATATTTAATACGTCAATGAGCTTAGACATACAATTTAAAGCAACGTTTTTTATAAAAGAGAGATTACTTTTCATACGTGAGAAATACTCCGAATGTTTATTATCATTTTTAGGTAATTGATTTTAACACATTTTATCTTACAAAATATCTTTTTTATTAATTTTTACTGTATATATAAGTTTACCACATATTTCTCAGATTATACTGTTTAGGATTGCTAGTATATTGTTGTTGATAATATAAGTAAATGTTTTGTGCAAAAAGGCGTTGACATATTATTTATTAGGTTATAAGATATAAAAGATTAATTTAGTTTTTAGATGTTTGACAAGTTTTATGGTAGAGATTAATTTAATCTCAATTCAATTTTAATAATATTTAACTCTGCATATTCTGCATATAGTCGGATAAATAAATTATTAAGAGCACTTGATGGATGCCTTGGCGTTAAGAGGCGATGAAGGACGTGGCAGGCTGCGATAAGCTGTGGGGAATTGTCAACAAATTTTGATCTGCAGATTTCCGAATGGGGAAACCCAACTAGTTTAGCTAGTTATTACGTACTAAGTATGTAAAGCAAACTTGGTGAACTGAAATATCTAAGTAGCCAAAGGAAAAGAAATCAACCGAGATTCTGTTAGTAGTGACGAGCGAAAGCGGAAAAGGCTAGTGATTTAAGAATAAGAATTAGAATACTCTGGAAATAGTAACCATAGAAGGTGATAGTCCTGTATAAGTAGAAAGTTTTTAAATCCTTGAGTAGAGCGGGGCACGTGAAATCCTGTTTGAATATGGGGGGACCATCCTCCAAGCCTAAATACTCCTTAACGACCGATAGTGAACAAGTACCGTGAGGGAAAGGTGAAAAGAACCCTGGGAGGGGAGTGAAATAGAATCTGAAATCAAGTGCTTACAAACAGTTGGAGCTCTATATCAATTTATTGATATTTAGAGTGACAGCGTACCTTTTGCATAATGGGTCAGCGAGTTAATCTATGAAGCAAGCTTAAGCCGTTAGGTGTAGGCGTAGCGAAAGCAAGTCTGAATAGGGCGTTTTAGTTTTATGGATTAGACCCGAAACCAAGTGATCTAGTCATGACCAGATTGAAGGTGTGGTAAAACACACTGGAGGATCGAACCAGTTAATGTTGCAACATTATTGGATGAGTTGTGATTAGGGGTGAAAGGCCAATCAAACTTGGAAATAGCTGGTTCTCCGCGAAATCTATTTAGGTAGAGCGTTGTATGTATGTTGTTGGGGGTAGAGCACTGGATAGACTAGGGGGATTCACCGTCTTACCAAATCTAACTAAACTCCGAATACCAACAATTAATTATACAGCAGGCACACTACGGGTGCTAAGTCCGTGGTGAAGAGGGAAACAACCCAGATCACTATCTAAGGTCCCAAAATTACAGCTAAGTGGGGAAGGAAGTAGAAAAACCATTACAGCTAGGAGGTTGGCTTGGAAGCAGCCATCCTTTAAAGAAAGCGTAACAGCTCACTTGTCTAAATAAGTTTTTCTGCGCCGAAAATGTACCGGGGCTAAAGCTGTATACCGAAGATGTGAGTGCTTATTGATTTCGATCAATAGGCGCGGTAGCGGAGCGTTCCGTAAGTCTGTGAAGGTGGTTTGTGAAAACTGCTGGAGATATCGGAAGTGAGAATGCTGACATAAGTAGCGTAAAAGAGTGTGAAAAACACTCTCACCAAAAATCTAAGGGTTCCTACGTTAAGTTAATCTGCGTAGGGTTAGTCGGTTCCTAAGGCGAGTCCGTAAAGGAGTAGTCGATGGCAATTAGGTTAATATTCCTAAACCTCTTAAGTGTGACGGGTTTCGTATTTGTATAGATCTTATTGGATTGATCTATGCTTAAAAGAAGCTCCAGGAAATAGCACTTATATTTATGAGGCCGTACCGCAAACCGACACTGGTGGATGAGTAGAGTATACTAAGGTGTTGAAAGAATGATGTTGAAGGAACTCGGCAAATTATACCTGTAACTTCGGAAGAAGGGTAACCTGCTTTTAGGCAACTATGAGTAGGTGGCACAAAATAGGGAGTAGCGACTGTTTACTAAAAACACAGGACTCTGCAAACACGTAAGTGGAAGTATAGGGTCTGACGCCTGCCCGGTGCTGGAAGGTTAATAGGAAGGGTGCAAGCTCCGAATTGAAGCCCCAGTAAACGGCGGCCGTAACACTGACGGTCCTAAGGTAGCGAAATTCCTTGTCGGGTAAGTTCCGACCCGCACGAATGGCGTAACGATTTCTCCACTGTCTCCAACATCACTTCAGCGAAATTGAATTCCCCGTGCAGATGCGGGGTACCCGCGGTTAGACGAAGAGACCCCGTGCACCTTTACTATAGCTTTACATTGCTATTAAAAGTGTGATGTGCAGGATAGGTGGGAGACTTTGAAGTTATGGCGCTAGCTATAATGGAGTCAACCTTGAGATACCACCCTTTACACTTTTGATATCTAACTATGTTTCATTATCTGGAACTAGGACATTGTATGGTGGGTAGTTTGACTGGGGCGGTCGCCTCCTAAAAAGTAACGGAGGCGTGCGAAGGTAAGCTAGAGCTGGTCGGAAATCAGCTTGATAGTATAATGGCATAAGCTTGCCTGACTGCGAGGCTGACAAGCCAAGCAGAGACGAAAGTCGGTCATAGTGATCCGGTGATTCTGTATGGAAGGGTCATCGCTCAACGGATAAAAGGTACGCCGGGGATAACAGGCTGATGGTGTTCGAGCGTTCATAGCGACGACACCGTTTGGCACCTCGATGTCGACTCATCACATCCTGGGGCTGAAGAAGGTCCCAAGGGTTCGGCTGTTCGCCGATTAAAGTGATACGTGAGTTGGGTTTAGAACGTCGTGAGACAGTTCGGTTTCTATCTGCCGTGGGTGAAGGAAATTTGAGAAGGTCTGACTCTAGTACGAGAGGACCGAGATGGATATACCTCTGGTGTACCAGCTGTTATGCCAATAGCATCGCTGGGTGGCTATGTATAGATGGGATAATTGCTGAAAGCATATAAGCAAGAAACCCTCTTCAAAAAGATTTCCCAATTAAGGCCGTGGGAGACTACCACGTTGATAGGCTAGGTGTGGAAGCATGGTAACATGTGAAGCTAACTAGTACTAATAGCCTGATTGATTTATTTGCTTTCTATATGTGTGTATGCAGTGTTAAATATTAAGTTAAAATTGTTAAGTTAGAAATTTTTATTGACTTGGTGGCTATAGCAAAAATGAACCACCCGATCTCATCTCGAACTCGGAAGTGAAACTTTTTAGCGCTGATGGTACTTGAAAAGGGAGAGTAGGTCGCCGCCAAGTTTATAAAAATTTCTTTGTTAATTAGACAGTAGGTATACTTATATTTTAACTTTCTTGTTTTGTTACTATTCTTTAAGTTTTTATTTTAACTACGATATCTTTTTTTTCTTATATGTTCTTGGTCATTTTCTACATTATTTAGCATTGTTCCTACTTCCCCTAATTGATTCCCTTTTGAAGGAGAATGACTGACTTCTGGTAATATTACATTACCTCCCACTTTTTTAAATAATTCTTCTTGTTGGCGAAATGCTGACCTCCAATCTGTTCCTGTTCCTTTAGGAAGAAATAAGAATTGATACATCTGACCAAAGCCTGTGTTATTTACCTCTTTTATATGCTCTACCATTCACCACACCCATTAACTATTTTTAAAAATTTTACCTATATTATCATAAAAAATATAGTTGTAAATACCTTAATTGAGATTTTTTTTATTTTATCTTTTTTAAGCAAATAGTTAGATCTTTTTGTAAATTTTTATAACTTGCTTGCATAATGTTTCTATGAGTTAGTATTATGTAGTAGTGCCCTATATTACTTATATTTAAAATGCTAATTTTAGCAAGCATTCGTAGTTGCCTTTTTATTTTATTTCTTTTTGCTGCTTTTCCGGTTTTTTTACTGATAGCCAGACCTACTCTAATAGTATGAATGTACTTTTCAGGTTCTCTTTCTTTTATAGCGTACAGTGATATATAAAGCCCACGATAAAAAAGACTGTTGAGTGCTAACTTATTTTTGAAAGCAGAAGAAAAATCTTTTTTTTTATACTTACTATGCGCATAATTTGTTACACCCTAATGAACGGCGCCTATTAAGGATTTTTCTTCCAGCTCTTGTTGCCATACGTGAACGAAATCCGTGTCTGCGCTTTCTTATCAAATTTTTTGATTGAAATGTTCTCTTCATTGTTTTTATATTAATATAATTATTTATTTTAAATTGTTTTACTTTATTGTCAAATAATGGTGAACTTGTATGACATTTTCGTAGAATAAAATTTGATGCATGGAAGAATGAATTCGGTGATAGTCATACCTGTCTTACTAATCCTTTTATTTTGTTTTAGTAGGTTTCAAGAAGTAAATAAGGTTAAATCTTATCTATATCTTAGTTGTGTATGGATGCTAACTTGGTTGTTAGTATTCTATAATAATTGTTTTGTAACTTTTATTTCTATAGCGTTACTTTTTTTCATGCTTGCTTTTATCTTTAAAAATAAAAGAAATAAGATAATAAAACTTTCGTTATTTGTGGCTTTGGCCATATCATTTTTTATCACTTTATTTATAATGCTGTCTATTTTTATTCAATCCATTAGTTTTTTTAATAAAGTAGCTATTTCAGAATTCTTGTTTTGCTTGAAATGGGGCCACAATGTAGTCACTATCAATGAAGAGAAGATAGGATGTTTTGGTATAGCGCCGCTTTTAGTTGGTACATTACTTATAACTATTATAGCAATGTTAGTTGTCGTTCCGCTTGGTTTATTTTCTGCAATATATATTAGTGAATATGCGAGTGAGAAAGTGCGTTATATTGTTAATACAACTTTGCAAGTTTTGTCTGCTATTCCTACGGTTGTATATGGATATTTCGCGGTTGTGTTTTTGTCTTTCTTTATAAAGCAGGTAGCAAATTTTTTTGGTTTAAGTATACACTCAGAAAGTGCCTTAGTTGCCGGTTTATCGATTGGGATAATGATTCTTCCTTTTATTATTTCTTTACTCGAAGATGCCATAAGATCTGTTCCAAAAAGCTTGCGTTATGGCTTCATGGCACTTGGTGCAACTCCAGCGGAAACTATATGGCATATAACAATACCTTATGCAATGCCTACAATTTTAAGTGCAATTTTATTGTCAATTTCAAGAGTGATAGGTGAAACAATGATTGTGCTAATGGCTGTGGGAATCAACGCAAATTTGACTTTTAACCCTCTTAATTCAGTTACTACCATTACCGTGCAGATCGCTACATTACTTACCGGAGATCAGGATTTCAATAGTGTACAAACTCTTGCTGCTTATGCGCTTAGTTTAGTATTGTTTATTATTACTTGGCTATTAAATGCATTTGCATTGTTTGTAATGAAGCGTAACTAGTAAGCGTTTTAATGTTGCAAAATTTCTATTAATAATATAAAATTTATTTTCTTTAGAAGTTCTTTTATGGAATTATAGTGTTAGGTGATAAAAATAAAGAGATGAATATAGGTAGAGCGATTAAGGTAACTCAAGCAGTTGTTGATATAAAATTTGAAGGTGAATTGCCTAAAATATTTAATGCTTTAAAAAGCAAACTAAAATATAAGGATAAGGAGCTGGTTTTAGAAGTTTCGCAGCATATAGGTGACAATATAGTTCGTTGTATTGCTATGGATAGCACAGATGGCATGTCAAGGGGGGATGAATTTGTTGATACAGGTGCACCAATATCGGTGCCAATTGGGCGTTCAACTTTAGGAAGGATTTTTAATGTTGTTGGAGAGCTTATAGATGAGTGTGGTCCACTGAAGGGAAAGTATAACTTAGAGCCTATACACAGAGCACCTCCAAGTTTTACTGAACAGAGAATACAGGAAGAAGTTTTAGTTACGGGAATAAAAGTTATAGATCTTCTTGCACCTTATCTTAAAGGAGGAAAAATTGGCTTATTTGGTGGAGCCGGTGTTGGTAAAACAGTCCTAATAATGGAATTAATTAATAATATAGCAAAAGCTCATAAAGGATTTTCTGTGTTTGCCGGGGTAGGGGAGAGAACGCGTGAAGGTAACGATCTTTATCACGAGATGATCACTTCAAATGTAATAAATATAAATGAGCATGAAAAATCTCAAGCTGTTTTGGTTTATGGTCAGATGAATGAGCCTCCTGGAGCAAGGGCTAGAGTTGCTTTAACAGCACTTACTATGGCAGAGTATTTTCGTGACCGTGAAAACCAAGATGTTCTATTTTTTGTGGATAATATCTTTAGATTTACACAAGCTGGTTCTGAAATTTCTGCTTTACTTGGAAGAATACCGTCAGCTGTTGGTTATCAGCCAACCCTTGCAACTGATATGGGTGCAATGCAAGAAAGAATAGCTTCAACAACTTCTGGCTCTATTACTTCTGTGCAAGCTATATATGTTCCTGCGGACGATTTGACTGATCCAGCCCCAGCAACTACATTCTCTCACCTTGATGCAACCACAGTGTTGTCAAGGCAAATAGCTGAAATGGGAATATACCCTGCTGTTGATCCACTTGATTCAACTTCTCAGTCTTTATCTGCTGAAATCATTGGTGAAGAACATTATAATGTAGCTTCTGAGGTGAAACGTATATTGCAAACTTATAAATCACTGCAAGATATTATCGCAATACTTGGTATGGATGAGCTATCTGATGAAGATAAAATTATTGTTGATAGGGCTCGGAAGATTCAGAAATTTCTTTCTCAACCTTTTCACGTTGCAGAAATATTTACTGGCATGCCTGGTAAATTTGTTTCACTTTCTGATACTGTTTCCAGTTTTAAAGGGATTGTTGAAGGCAAATATGATCACTTACCAGAGGCTGCTTTTTATATGGTGGGGAATATAGATGAAGCAATAAAAAAGACTGAATTAATACAAGCTGAAGCTAAATAAAAGTTAAAGATTATGAATACTTTTAAAGTGCAATTTTTCTCTCCTGATGATCACATTTCATTCAGTGGAGTGGGTTCTCTTTCAGTAACTGGGCTCGAAGGGGAGCTTATGATTTTAGCTCACCATGCTCCTTACTTAATTTATTTATTGCCTGGTATGATTACTGTTAAAATGAGTAACCAAACAGAAAAGAAGGTTGTAATTGATAGTGGCGTATTAGAAGTTGCAAATAATAATTGTAGCATTATAACAAGTCAAATTCAGGTTTTTGATCGTGCAATTCATGATGAGAAATCGTTTAAAAATAAGAGAATTAGTATATATTTAAGTTATCTTGATGAGAAGTTTCTTTCTTAGTTATTTTAGGCAAAAAGTCAATTATCATTCAAGTGGCTATAAGATTTTTGCTCAGGGGGCTCTTTTTTGTCATCCCAGAAACCCCGGGGTGTCATCCCAGTGTCGGAGTACTTTAGGTGTATGATCCCAGAGTGTGATGGTATGGGACCATACACCTAATCAAATAAAAATTAAAGAAGGAGAGTTGGTTGTAACGGTTGGAGATAACGACTTTGTTTTACCTGGAATTTACGTTGGATAAACTACAAAAAATAACAGGTAAAAATCAACGTAAATTTAAGATAAATCGATTTTATTAGTATTATTAAATCAAAATCTGTTTTTAATTAATCAATAATACTTTTTTACATATTTTCATCCCCTTTCATGGATTTTTTAATTTTATAGATGATATCTAATATTATTAGAAGCATTGTAAAATATCTTATGAGAAAAGTTATAAAATATATTAGCATTATTGGTATTGCATGTTTAGTATTGTTATTTTTTATATCTAATGTGGAAACACGCGTAAAAACACAGGAAGAACAATTATTCCTAGCTGTAGAAGATGGTAATGCACAAGAAGTAAAACTATTACTCAAAAATGGTGCAGACCCAAATTGACCTTACCCAGAAAAAGTAGAGAGAAAGTTAAGACGTTTTTATCATGAGAATAAATTGTGCAGGAATGCAATAGTTAATAGTAGAATGTCTACGTTATTTGTTATAAAAGATTTCTATGTATTCAAATATGGTAGTTCTGGTTTGTTGAGCGAGAAGTATCAATAAGCAGCTCCCTTTTAAGTGAACTTTTCTGCAACAGAGTTATCGTAACAACAGCCCTTATGGCTCATGCTGGAAATGATGTTTTTTGTATTCAATAGAAATTGGTAATTTTGAGAGGTATACTGTGACCCTTGATCGCTATGTAACAGCAGATTTTTATCGGGTTTGCGTTTATCAACGGCCATCAATAAAGAATCTATAACTAATTATCATGTTACTCATTAACCACCATGCGTGAATATAGGTCAATTATTGCCGCCAACAACCTTCTTTAGTTTTTATGTAGGTAATCCCAAACTTTATTTGGCTGATCAGTAGTAAAATTTTGATCCAATGTGTTCGGAGCCACAACTCGGTTGCTTATTTGCTGTTTTTTATTTTTGAACCTTCGTCTAAACTTGGCTTTAATGCCATTTTCTTGCATAACACTTTGTACTGTTTTAATTTTTGCCTAAAGCTTTTAATTCAGCGTGAATTTTAGGGGCTCCATATCTGC
>NZ_JAPQLN010000042.1:0-2569 GCF_028981745.1 Wolbachia endosymbiont of Drosophila tristis
TCTGCAGTCAAGCTCATAAAGTCATATGATGAAGATGGTATAAAGAAGTGGAAAAAAGAGATGAGTTATGGAAAAAGATCTTATATAGAAGGTTTTTTCTCGCGATTAAAAAAGACATTTGGATTTAGTTTTAGGAACAAATCTGAAATGAATCGTGAGAGGGAACTGCTACTCAAATGTTATTTGCTTAACAAATTTACTGAAATAGGCATGGCTAAATTTGAGATAGCTTCATAAATTTATTGTGCGTTACCTACTATCCGAAGAGCGATGCAACAAAGCCATTCCAGTGTCAAGCACTGGAATGACATCACAGGGGCACTGGAATTTTTGTTTCAATATTTGTACATTAGCCATGCATCTGAACAGATACTGTAAATTAGCTATATTACATTAGCCCATCAGATGAGTTGTAATGGTTATAATTGTCTGATAAGTGATCTCTAACATCGTGACCTAACTCATTGGCATCAGGCTTAACTTCGTGATCTCACTCATTAGCATCGAGCTTAAACAAAGAAGGATTATCATCAGATTGTTGATTAGACTCTTTCTCTTTCGACCCAAATAACCATGAAAAGAGTGATGAGATAGAATCAATAATGGATTTAATTGTTGCAAAAATATTGGATAAGAAATTACTGGGTTGCTGAGTATCCTCTTCGGCTGATTCTGGTTCAGGCTCTTTTCCTGCTGTGTCATCCACATCTTCTTCAGGTTTACTTCTGCTTATAAGTGTCTTATCTAACCATTTGAATATATTCTTGTCTAGATTATGAAAATACATTTGACTTATCTCCTTATTTTCATCAACGTAAATCACTAAAGTTGTATTCCCATTCCCCAATCCATCACATTCACTAACGAGCGATTCATGAGAGTTCTTAATGTCTTTGATAAATTGAAGTTTTTCTTCTTCTGCTGAAAGATAATCTCTGTGTTCTGCTCTATAAGTGGTGCCTTTGTATTTAAAACTAAACATTGATTCACGATCTTCATATTCATCTAGTCCAGAATTCTTGACACGTTGTATAATTTGAAATTTCTCTGCTTCTGAAAGGTCCTTGAGGTATATACTACCAGTTGTATCTTTATATTTAAATTTAAACATCCATCCATGGTCTTCATATTCATCTAGTCCAGAACTCTTGACACGTTGTATAATTTGAAATTTCTCTTCTTCTGAAAGGTTTAGGCGGTATACACTACCAGTTGTACCTATGTATTTAAAAATAAAACTCCATCCATCGTATTTATATTCATCTACACCCATCTGCTTGCAAATAGCTTTATAATTTTTTTCTTCTACTTCTCGTCCAACAACATTTGCTATGAGTTCAGTATCCAGAATACTCAAAGTTTGGACTGTTGCCGATGGTGAAAAACACAATTGAAATATGTGGCCTAGCTCATGACCTAGAACAAAATCCATGGCACTTTGCTTATATGTCAGAATATTCTGACAATCTGTTACTCCTCGTGTAATATATCCTGGACCACCATCTTCATCTAAGCCGAGAAGATTGTTATACTTTGTATAATCGCTTCTATTATTAAAAATGTGAACCGTTATATTGTAACTTGCATTACTATTTTTCAAGCAAAACTTTTCTTTAAATGCTTCATAGGCAGTTTTAATGTCTGTTTCTATTTGGTTTTGTTCCTGCTCAGATAAGTTGTCGTATTTTATAGTACAATTTATATACCCGTATTTAACGGTAAAGCTGTTAGACAAAACATCATGTATATTTGTGGAAAAATAATTGAACTGCTTTGACTCAGCTTCCTTATACAATTGATGCCCATATTTATCCCTAGAATACTTTGGTAGTTTAGGTACTTTGGCAATTAAGTTTTTGTTACTATCAAAAAAAGAAATATCAGAATTACCAATCCTAAAATCCTTTATAGATTGCCCGCAAGTGCCATCATTTGCACAATCATGATTATCTTTCTTATTAAACCATGCGTTGGTGTATTTTTCCATTTTGATACCTCACTACCAAACCTTACTATATTATTATCTTGGTAAAAATCATAATAATTCGTTAACTTGTATTTTAAATCTGTATCAAATGTGCTTTTCTCGTAAGGTATCAATTGTGAAGTAATTAACTTTATTTGTTTAAAATTTTGCTAAAATAGCTCTTTTTATACTATGTTTTATATAGCTAAACTGACTTAGATTTACTGACAATTTGAAAAACAAAAATTCGTCATTCCGCTACTAGAGGTTGTCCGGAAACAAGTAAAAGGCTATAATATCTGAAATTTTAGTACGGGGTAAAGATGAGAAAAAAGTATCCAACAGATCTAAGCGAAAGGGAATGGGCAAGAATAGAAAAACACTTCAGAGTATCATACAAGAAAGGAGGAAGGCCGCCAAAGTATAGCAAAAGAGAAATATTAGAAGCAATTTTCTATGTATTGCGTACAGGGTGTCAATGGCGGTATTTACCAAATGATTTTCCGCTATGGAAGACTGTGTATGAGCAGTTCAGGCAATGGAAGAAGCAGGGAATTTTTGAGAAAATGAATTATGAAATTACAAAATATAGTAGAAGAAAAA
>NZ_JAPQLN010000043.1:0-1941 GCF_028981745.1 Wolbachia endosymbiont of Drosophila tristis
TCTGCAGTCAAGCTCATAAAGTCATATGATGAAGATGGTATAAAGAAGTGGAAAAAAGAGATGAGTTATGGAAAAAGATCTTATATAGAAGGTTTTTTCTCGCGATTAAAAAAGACATTTGGATTTAGTTTTAGGAACAAATCTGAAATGAATCGTGAGAGGGAACTGCTACTCAAATGTTATTTGCTTAACAAATTTACTGAAATAGGCATGGCTAAATTTGAGATAGCTTCATAAATTTATTGTGCGTTACCTACTATCCGAAGAGCGATGCAACAAAGCCATTCCAGTGTCAAGCACTGGAATGACACCCTTCCGATGGGAACTGCTCTCAAACTACAACAGCATGAGTAGCTACAGAAGCTTTAATGATACAAGAAAAAATAAACAGCTATCATTTTTTTAGTAATTAAGTAAAATAGAGTGAAAGATTGCGAGGAAGTTTTGAAAAATAAGATAAAAAAGATAGTAATTTCAGGAAAGGAAGTGTGGCCAATCATCGAAGGTGGTAAAGGCATTGCAGTTAGTGATGGGAGATCAAGCGGAGCATTTGCTGCAGCAGATGCTGTGGGTACATTTTCTGGTGCAAATGCTAAGCTTATTGATGATAATGGCGAGTTAGTGCCACTAATTTATAAAGGCAAAACAAGAAATGAAAAGCATAGTGAATTGATTGAGTATAGTATTGAAGCTGGAATTAGTCAGGCAAGAATAGCAAATGAAATATCAAAAGGTCATGGAAGAATACACATGAATGTACTTTGGGAGATGGGAGCAGCAGAACGCGTACTTCATGGCATATTAGAAGGAGCGAAAGGTTTGATTCATGGTATTACCTGCGGTGCTGGTATGCCTTATAGGCTTGGAGAAATTGCAGCTAAATATCAGGTTTATTATTACCCTATTATCTCATCGGTGCGTGCTTTTAAAGCATTATGGAAGCGTGCTTACCAAAGAATATCTTCCTATTTGCTTGGTGGAGTAGTGTATGAAGATCCATGGCTTGCTGGAGGGCACAATGGACTGAGTAACAGTGAAGACCCAGAGCTACCACAGGCTCCATTTGAAAGAGTTGCAGAGCTTAGATCTTTCATGAACGAGATCGGTCTTTCAGAAACACCAATTGTTATGGCAGGAGGAGTGTGGCATTTGAAAGATTGGGAACATTGGTTTGACAATCTGCAAATTGGACCAATAGCTTTTCAGTTTGGCACTCGTCCACTTTTGACGAAAGAAAGCCCAATTTCTGCAGAGTGGAAAAAGAAGCTACTCACTTTAGAAGAAGGTGATGTATTTTTAAATAAATTCAGTCCAACAGGGTTTTACTCATCTGCGGTGAGGAATAATTTTATACGTGAGTTACAGGAACGAAAATTACATCAAGTAAATTTTTCAGAAAATGCCAGCGAAGAATCCAATAGTGAATTTGCAATGGGTAGCAGAGGTAGGAAGATCTACCTTACTGCAAAAGACAAAGAACTGGCAAATACATGGACTAAAGCAGGGTACACAGAAGCAATGAAAACCCCAGATTCAACTGTTATTTTTGTGACGCCAGATAAATTTAAACAAATAAGAGAAGATCAAATCAATTGTATGGGATGTTTGAGCCATTGTTTGTTTAGCAATTGGAAAGATCATGGTGACCATTCAACAGGACGAAAGCCAGATCCGCGTAGTTTTTGCATACAAAAAACACTGCAAAACGTTATACACGATGGTGATATTGAGAACGAACTCATGTTTTCCGGGCACAATGTGTACAAATTTAAGCAAGATCCATTTTATGAGAATGGCTACGTACCGGCAGTAAAAGAACTGGTGGAAAGGATATTGACTGGGTATTGAGTCAGTGACCTTACCCAGAAAAAGTGGAGAGAAAGTGTGGAATGTTTTTTACAAAAAGAATGATGCATCAAATTGTTCTGGAATGCAATAGTT
>NZ_JAPQLN010000044.1:0-10713 GCF_028981745.1 Wolbachia endosymbiont of Drosophila tristis
AGGAGCAGAGTTAGAGAATTTTTCTGGAGAGGCTGTATTACAAGAATTTTGGGCAAACTTGGTCATGTGCAATATATTATCGCTTCATATGTGTGATGCACAAGGGCCTTGGAACCCAGATCAAATTACTGATACCAATTCCCACTGCACAATAAACGGATAGATAACAATGGGAAAAAAGCCATACTATTGCCTTTCTTTCTCACCCCACAATTAAATAACTCTACAATATCGCTTATTTGATTCACTAATAATGAGAATTGGTATGAGTATCGTTTAAATTTTTCAGTTTTATTTGGTGTAATGAGGCAGAAACTCTATCAGGTACTTATTGCGCCAAAAAACTTTCAAGCCCTTTTTAAGTATACGCGCTAAAGTTAAAATCCGACCGGGACAGCCGCAATAAAGTAGATAAGCCTAAACGCCATCATGTCTTTAGGAGAGTTTGCTAATGAAAGTTCTTAAGTTGACGCCATTGGCTGAACGGATACGGAATGACACCATCCTTTTTTCTGGATTCCAGACTGGAATGACACCTCTGGACACTTCCGTCGTAAAGGAACCAGTGTCAGCTACTCGGATGACACCTTTTTTCTACTTAGTTTGGGTTATGCAAGAAGTCTAATGAAGTGAAAATAAATTTATTTACCAAAATAGAGTTGCCTTGGTCTACAGATCTTAGTTTCTTTATCATTTATCATTTCATACCACTGAGTAACCCAACCAGTGGTTCTTGCAAGTGCAAAAATAGGCGTGAACATATTTGAGGGGATATCAATAGCATTCATTATTATACCTGAGTAAAAATCAACATTTGGATATAACTTACGCACGATAAAATATTCATCCTTTAAAGCTATTTCTTCAAGTTTTTTTGCAATTTTAAGCAGTTCATTATTTTGTTCTAGTTTACTTAGAACCTCATGGCAAGCGCCTTCCAATATACGCGCGCGCGGATCATAATTTTTATAAACACGATGTCCAAATCCCATCAATTTAAATGGATCTTTATCATCTTTAGCTTTTTCGATGAATTTATCTATATCTTCACTTTGCTCTATCTCTTTTAGCATATTTATAACTGCCTCATTAGCTCCACCATGTGCTGGTCCCCAAAGTGTAGCAACTCCTGCAGAGAGGCTTGCAAACAGATTAGAACCAGCCGATCCCACCAATCTGACAGCCGCCGTAGAAGCATTCTGTTCATGATCAGCATGGAGAGTAAATATTTTATCCAGAGCTTTTGCAAAAAGGGCGCTTTTATCATTATCAACAGCATCGCCAAATATCATCTTTAAGAAATTTTCACTGTAACTTAATTCATTGTTAGCATTTATGAATTCCTGATTGTTGATATGCCTATAAATCATTGCAATAATTGTGGAAACTTGCGCTATTGCAGAAATTCCAAAATCTAGGTCTTCACCATTGACATTGTTGCCATGCTTTTCATGATAAGATGCTGACAAACTTGCAAAACATGCAACTAAGATTGACATAGGGTGAGCAGTTTTTGGAAATGCTTTAA
The DNA here is from genome assembly GCF_028981745.1 of Wolbachia endosymbiont of Drosophila tristis. Classification (NCBI taxonomy): domain Bacteria; kingdom Pseudomonadati; phylum Pseudomonadota; class Alphaproteobacteria; order Rickettsiales; family Anaplasmataceae; genus Wolbachia; species Wolbachia endosymbiont of Drosophila tristis. The sequence goes on from NZ_JAPQLN010000044.1 coordinate 1,529, forward strand.
TTACATTTGTAACTTGCTCTGATACTTTGGATGATTCTTGTATTTTGAGAAGAAATTTTTTGTGTTGCTCTGAACTGGGTAATTCACCATAGAGCAATAAATAAATCACAGCAGTAAAATTATTATTCTCTGCCAAATCAGCTATATTATGTCCCCTATATTTAAGAACTCCTTCATCTCCATCAATGAATGTAATTGTAGAAGAGCATGAAGCTGTAGAAACAAACCCTGGATCGTAAGTGAATAATCCTGTCATCTTATATAAATCCTTGATATTTAACACATCAGGACCTGTTGTTCCGCTTAATACAGGTAGCTCGATTTTTAATCCATTACTTAGTTCTAATAGCACTTTTTTATCCATCACTTAAGCTACTTAAATTTTATACAGAATATACAAACTGAGGAGTATATATTAATACAGTTAACTTTACATTAACCGTATTAAGCGGTCATCAATGCTTTTACTTTTGCATTTAAGCGACTTATTTTACGCGCAGCGGTATTCCTATGAATAACACCTTTATTCACACACTTGTGTAAATTAGATTCAGCATTCCGAAATGCCAGAACAACATTTTCTTTGTCGCCAGACTTGATTATATCAACCAAATTTCTAATAGCAGTGCGAGTTTTACTTTTCCGCATCTTATTTATTAAAGTGCGCTTTGCTATTACCTTTATCATTTTTTTAGCACTCTTATGATTTGCCATATATTAATACCTAAAATACTGTACTTTTCTTTTAATTATAAAGTTTTTTTGTTAATTTGCAATATCAGTTTTTCCTATGGTTAATCTACTGCTTCTCTCTTCAATAATTTTTTCTAAACTTTGCAAGAATTCATTTTTGTTTAACCCAGGATATATTGGGGGCAATATTTCTATTACTGCCTTTCCGGGATTCTTTCTCAGAGAAAGTATGCTTTTTGGCCAAAACAAACCAGTGTTTAAAGCAACCGGTAACACAGGAACAGATAATACGCTATATAAAGCAGCAATACCTGGTTGATATTTTATATTTTGGTTTATAGTTGTTCTTGTACCTTCAGGAAATATTATTATGCTTCTATTTTCTTTTATACGCATTTTTGCTAGTTTGATTATATGGCGTATAGAACTGATACCATCTGAACGGTTAATAAAAATCATTTTCAGCGCTATAAGATGCAAACCAATGAATGGAATCCATTTCAATTCACGTTTTAAAATAAAAACCGCTTTTCTAAATAGTAGTATAAAAATAAATGTTTCAAATGGAGATTGGTGTTTAGATGCAATGATAAAAGGTTGCTTAGGGATGTTTTCCATTCCCCTCACTTCATATTTAATGCCACATAATAAACGCAGCATGAATAATACAACTCTCACCGAACAGACGAGGAAAATGGTTATTACACACTCAGAAAAGAAAATTACAGGGAGAGTAATGAAAGTATAGAATACCTCCCATAATATAAGAAAGAAATTAAACAATAAACTTGAAATCACAAACTCACATAAATTTATTTAAATTTAACTTTATTACAAATTAAAAACAATAAATTTAATTATTGATCATCTGAGTAATAGGATGCGAATCAGCTAATTTGTCCTTTAACTTTTCGTTAGCAATATGAGTATATATTTGTGTTGTAGAAAGGTTAGTATGGCCAAGAACTTTCTGTATCAACACAATATTTGCTCCGCTATTTAGTAGATGGGTAGCAAAAGAATGCCTAACCACGTGTGGAGAGATCTTATTTTCATCAATATTGCATTTTCTTACCAACTCCTTCATTAATTGACCGACCCTCTGCCTTGTAATTGGTTTATTAGGTTTATCACCTGGGAATAGCCAATCGGATTCCTTTTCTTTAGAGATCAGATTATCACGAACTGATAAATAATTTCTAAGGCTCTGCAATGCTTGTTCATTAAAAAGAATTTGCCTCTCTCTACCACTTTTTCCTTTTATTATTATATAGCATTCTTTGTTATTACTGTTTATTAAATGTGACACTTCACATAATTTCATACTAATTAGTTCAGAAACACGCATTCCAGAAGAGTAAAGGATATCTAAAATCGCACATAGCCTTTTACTGCTTATCTCTTTATTCGATTCGCTTGCTGATTTTCTCACTGTGTCCATTAGCAAAAATATTTCTTCGACACTTAAATACTTAGGCAAAGGACGAGAAACTTTTGGATTCTTTAATTCAGCATCATTAGCCGGCGCTGGATTAAAATCTATTATTCCGTCATTAAATAGACACTTGTAAAAATTTTTCATAGCGGATATTTTTCTTGATATAGAGCTACTTTTATATTTTTTTTGTGTACATAAAGATTTCACATAATCTTTAATATTGGTTTTGTTTACACCAACCAAGGTAGTGCCGCTTTCCAATAAAAATTCTTCAAGCTGGTGTAAATCCGAACGATAACTTTCCAGAGTATTTTGTGCAGCGGACCTCTCTGAAGCTAAAGCATCTATGTAATATGTTATGTAAAGATTTTCTTTTTTATTTTGCGACTGTTTATTTTTCATTATCAGTTCCTATATTTATTTCTTTGGCTATAATTTGATTAGAAGTGTTCCCTGTGTTTCTTATGAGAAAATATGAGACAAATAAAGCATTTATCAATAGAGTGAACATCACAAACTTTTGCTTTAACCTTTTTCTTAAATTTAATCTTACTCTTATCATAGTTAAATTATAACGTTAAATCTATAAAAAACACCTTATAAAGTGAGCTCTACTATAAATATAGAATACTTCTTAGCTGTATCTATCTATATCTATTATAACATAACATTGATTATAATTCTAACATGGACAGGTAGAGATTCCAATTACGTTAGTGTTATGGGTGTTAATAAATTTTTAATATACACCTTTACAAAAGAAGAAATCAAATGGCATCTTTTTTTAATAAAGTGCTAATAAAAGGAACGGTCACATTTGACCCTATAGATTCATTATCTATCTTTTCTATAATTTTATCAATGCTATAGAAAGAACGTTCTATTCTTGCTAAAATATAATTAATCACTTTTAAATCAATTTTTAACTGTTTATCTGAAAATCGTTTTATTAGCATAATTCTTAATAATTCCTCGCTTGCAGGCAAAATTTTTACGCTGATAGTTGATAATATTCGAGAACTTAAATCTCTTAGTTTGAAGTTAAGCTTTTTTGGTGAAATTGAAGAAGTGATTAGCAGCCTCTTGTCGTTTTCTTTCATGTAATTGTAACAATGTAATAACATGGCTTCATCTTTAATGTTTTGTACGTCTTCTAAAATAAAAGCATCGCTATACCTAATCTCGCTTACGAAGTTATTCACATTGATAAAGATTGCATCGTTTATTGATTGCCAAATATGAGCAAGATGAGTTTTACCGGAGCTTTTAGGTCCAAAAAGAATCAGACATTTCCAAGATAAATCATTAACTACCGAATTATATACGTGCTTATTTTCATCTAAGATGATGTAATTTTGCCGGCTATAATCAGCTTGATTGTTGTTAAATAAATTTAATTGCACGTTGAACCTCTTACGTAACCTCTTTCTGGTAGTAATTTTTGCGCAGAAATTTACTTACGCTCCTCAAATGTGTCAGGTATTCTGGGCTCATTTCTCCTCTTACCATAAATTGATTATGCAAAAGGTCTGTTAGCCGTTTTTATAAAGCTCACTTTTAAAATATTTATTGATTGCATATTCTACTGATACATTGAACATTGCTATTATTGGAATAAAAAGTAATATACCTGTAAATCCAAAATATGAAGCGCATATAGTAATTCCCAGAATAATTACAGTTGGATGTATATGAACTTTTTTTCCTATTAATAAAGGAACTAATATATTTGAATCTATTAATTGTCCAACACCAAATAATAGCAAAACAGCAGCACTTTCAAACCATCCACTAAATTGAGTGATAGCGCTCAAAAACCCAATAATGGTATATAATAATGGCCCTACGTAAGGTATGAACGTTAACATTCCTGATAAAATTCCAATAACAATAGAGTGTTCCAATCCAATTATGCTCAGACTCACAGAGTAAAAGACCATCATGACAATACATACATTTACCTGCCCCTTTAGATAATTAGATATAATGAAATCCACTTTGGAAAAATAATCTGCAATTTTTCCTCTGTAAGGAATAGGGATTAATTTACTAGCTTTTTCTATAATTAAAGGCCAATCACGTAATATATAGAAAAACACTACAGGAGTAATCACCATTAATGATACCGTGTTAAAGCTTGAACTTAACACTTGGATTATAAAGTTACTAGCAATATCAAGAGCATTCATGAAATAAGATACATAGTTGCTGTAATTTTCTGCTAGATTTTTAGATAAATGATCAAATAAGCTATCCTCGATTTTCATATTAAGAAATTCTAATACAGAGGGGATTACTTTAAACTTTAATGAAGGCACTTTACTCACTAAGAAATTTAATATTGAAGTAATTTGAACATATATAATAGGTAAAACAAATGTTATGACTAGTATAAAAGCTATTAATAAAATAAGTATTATAAAAATTACAGAACATGAACGTGGTATTCTATACTTTTCAAACTTGACTACTAGCGGATTAAACAAATATGCAATAATAATAGATATTAAACATGGAAAAATCATAGGACGCATCAGGAATAACATCCCTATTATAAAAAGCAGTATGAAACAAATAGTTATATGACGTTTTTGCATGTGTTTAGCATAGCTAATTTACTGAAAAATATGCAATTTATTTTTCCTATGTTGAAAGTATTTTACGATTTGTAATACTATCATTTTTTACTAAAATTTAGTTGTTTAATCCGCAGGCAAAGATAGATTTTGAGCTCTCTAAATATCTCTTTTGCTATTATAATTATGCTAGTTAATAGGGGAAGTAACTTTTATATGATGTCAGAAATTTTATTTTTCGGAAAGAATCTTGGATAGAGAGGAAAGCTTCTACAAAAAGAAATATGTGCGCTAAGAAATACAAAATAGCAGCATTAATAGTTGCAGCGGGAGTAGGCAGTAGATGCAATTCTACGATTCCTAAGCAATATATAAAACTGGCAGGTAAATCTGTTTTATTTCATACAATTAAAAGATTTCTGGCTAACCAATATATAGATTACATAAGAATAGCAATTAATAGAGACCATGAAAGTTTCTATGAGAAAGCTATATCACTAATTACAGACACTAAATTACTAAGCCCTGTATACGGAGGAGAAAACAGGCAAAGTTCAGTTAAACTAGGGCTTGAAAGCTTACAAAAAATTAACCCAGATTTTGTAGTTATACACGATGCTTGTAGGCCTTTTGTGTCAGATGTTCTGATAGATAACTTGGTTGAATCTATGATTAATGATCAATATACAGGAGTAGTTCCAGCAATAGAAGTTGAAGACACTATGTCATTGGTGAGTAATAGTTTTATTGAATCTACGATTTCAAGAGGAAAGCTCAGAGCCATACAAACCCCTCAAATTTTTAATTTCAAAGAATTATTATCATGCCATCAATCAGTCAAAGAATTTACTGACGATTCATCACTAATGGTAGAGCACAAAAAACATGTTGCGATTATTAAAGGTGAGAAAAGCAATTTTAAGTTAACCACAAAAGAGGATATCAATATGGCAAAGCTTCTTTTTGAAGAGCCAAAATTTCGTGTCGGAGCCGGTTATGATATACATAAGTTCATTAAAGTTCAAAATGGTGCTGAAAGCTTTATAAAAATTTGCGGTGTGAAAATTGAACACAACATGGCAATAGAAGCGCACTCTGATGGTGATGTTGCAATACATGCAATCGTTGATGCAATACTCGGAGCACTGGGATGTGGCGACATAGGAGAGCACTTTCCTCCTAGTTCCTCTGAATGGAAAGATTGCAATTCATCTCACTTTCTTGACTTTGCTGCTAAAAAAGCAAAAGAAAAAGGGTACAGCGTGTCTAATTTAGATATTACTATAGTTTGTGAAGAGCCTAAAATATCGCCTTACAAAGTAGAAATGAAGAAATTCATATCAAAAGCATTAGAAATTGATGATGAATTTGTAAATATCAAAGCAACCACTGCAGAGAAATTAGGTTATATTGGAAGAAATGAAGGAATAGCAGTGCATGCTTCTGTGTTATTGCATACAAACTTTTATTGGAAATAGAAACGAAAAAACTTACTTGACACCCTTCGCCAGCCCCCTTATCATGCAACTGAAGCTATTTATTTATCTTCTCTGTACAGATTAAATGACAAAAAAACTCAACGTATTTGGCGTCTCATGTTTAATTTTTTGCACTATGTGCACCTTATGTCTTTATCAGATTTCTAGCTATACAAGCTAAAATGCGCTTATAAAGCATTTAAAACATCAAAAAACGCCAACTTAAAAAATGGATAGTGAGTAATTAGCTACCCTAGGTTTTCTTTGCCTTTTTTTCTGTTTAGTAAATTTCTTAATGTTTATAATTTAGATTAGTTGCGGCTTAAAAGCAGATGAATCGCGGTTATTAAACGTTTAGAATAAAAAAACGCCATACTTGAAAGTATAATGTAAGTAACTAGCCAACCACGGGGCTTCTTTTGCCTTTTTTTTCGTTTGGTAAATTTCTTAAACATTTATGGCTAAACGACAATCGTCATCCCGCTACTTGTTAGCGGGATCTAGAGATACCGCGGCGGCATGACGTAGGACTGCTGTCATTTAAGTAGCTGACGCTGGAATCCAGCCTTGCTGTAATCTCATCAAGAACGTTGTGTTTTAACATAAGATCAGCCACTTTTATGCTTACCAACTTAATAAAATTCCTGGATCCAAGTAGTCAGGCTACTCGAATGACACCTTCATAAAGTGAAATGAGATCCCGCTAACAAGCAGCGGGATGACGAGAAAGGGGCTACTTGGATGATACCCTCATAAAGTAAAATGAGATCCCGCTAACAAGCAGCGGGATGACGGGAAAAGAGGTGCTAGAATGACACCGTTTACTATGTAACATCTCATCATATCACAATGTTCGTACAGTTGTGGCGGTATGACGTAGAAAAACTGTTAACTTAAATCTATATTGACATGTCCCATTTTACGCTTATCCCTAACCTCTTTTTTCCCATATATGGTTAAACTAGCTTTTTCGTTGCTCAAATACTTATGAGAATCATATATATCATTACCTATTATATTTTTCGTCATACAAGGAAAGCGTAATACTACTTCCTGCATAGGTAGCCCGCATATTATCCTAACTAGCTGTTCAAATTGACTAACGTTACATGCATCCAAGCTCCAGTGGCAAGAATTGTGAGGTCTTGGAGCTAGTTCATTAACTAACAATTCGTTATCCTTAGTAACAAAAAATTCAATAGCCAGAATTCCTATTACATCAAGCGCATTTGCTATTTTCTTTGCAGCTCGTTGTACCTCTTGAGTTAATTTACTATCTATTTTAGCTGGCACTGTTGAAGTATCAAGTATTCCATCAACGTGGTAATTTTCTGCTATAGGAAAAAAAGCTACTTTACCGTTTTTATCTCTTGCAACGACTATTGAAACCTCTTTCAGTAAATCAACACTTGCTTCAAGAATGTACTCTGTATTCCAATCAAAGGAAGCAAATTGCTTCACTTCAGAATCATTCTCAAGCACATATTGCCCTTTTCCATCATAACCCATTTCTGTTGTTTTCAGCCTTGTTGGATAGCCAAAAGCTCTACTGCTTTTCAGTAGCTCATTATAATTTTGTATACTTTTGTATTCAGCAGTTTTTATACTCAAGCTTCTAATGAAATCTTTCTCTCTAAGCCTATTTTGCGCAATGTGTAACGCTTTTTTACCCGGATAAAAATTTACATCGATATCAATTGCACTACATGGAATATTTTCAGACTCAATAGTGACCAAATCCACACTCTGTGCAAAAGATTCAAGCGCTTTCTTATCAGAGAAATCTGCTATTGTGAAATCATCAGCAATAGAACAAGCTGGATCGTCTTTAGCACTGGCAAAAACATGTATTTTTTGTCCAAGTTTTGTTGCAGCGATAGCAGTCATTTTACCTAATTGTCCACCACCTATTATTCCTATTACTTTTTTGCTCAGCGCATCTGGTTCATTCATACTATAAATTGATATTTCCTAATTAAAGTATACTTGCAAAATCTATGAAAAAAGTATATAATTAAAATACTATTTTCTTATCATGAATATTTTATAATGATAGAATACACACTAACTACCAACTTTGTTGAAGTTACAGTTTTACCAATTTATATTGAAGAGCAATCCATTCCTTATGAAAATTGCTATGTATGGATGTATAACGTTAAGATAAAAAACAAAAGCCAATCAACTATTCAATTGTTAAGTCGTCATTGGCAAATAATAGATTATAAGGGAAAAGTAAATGAAATTGCCGGAGTTGGTGTTATCGGAGAACAACCTGTGATAAAATCTGGAGAGGTATTTAAATACACAAGTGGAACATACTTAAATGTACCGTCAGGAATAATGCGGGGTAAGTATGAATTTCTGAATGAAGAAAGCATAAAAGTTTTTGAAGTTATGATACCACCCTTTTCTTTGGATAGTCCATACATCAAAACTAGACCCCATTAACTGTCAAAATAGTTTATTTGTAACCAGACTGCATTCTGTGATTTTTAGCAAAGCACGATACACAATCGTCATCCCGCTACTTGTTAGCGGGATCTATGCTAAGATACCGCGAATGAATCGCGGTATGACGGTTCGCGGCGGCATAGCTATCTTCAAAAATATGGTTGAATAATTGTTAATAATAGTGTATAATTATTAATATTTTTAAGCACTTTGGCTATGGCTTTATCTAAGTTTCTCGACCCTAAGCTGGATTTAACCTTCAAAAAAATATTTGGCACTGAAAAAAATAAGAATATTCTCATACATTTTTTGAATGATATTTTAGGGTTTACCGAGATAAATACTATACAAGAAGTGGAATTCCTCAGTACTATAATGGATCCTGAAATTGCCTCTGATAAGCACAGTATAGTTGATGTTCTTTGCAGGGACTCTAGTGGGGCTAGGTATGTGATTGAAATGGTGCGACCTGAAAGCCTTCGGTCATATTGTTTAAAAGGAGAGGAATTCATTCAGAAAGAAACTGAAAGGATTCTAAAGCTTATT
>NZ_JAPQLN010000045.1:0-14152 GCF_028981745.1 Wolbachia endosymbiont of Drosophila tristis
CCAAACAAAGGGAAATGCTGGATAAAAAGAAAATACTTTAAAAAGTATAATAACGATAACTGGCGTTTTATGACAAGTAACAAGATACATTTTATTATACACAGCGATCATGTTATTAAACGACATATCAAAGTGCAAAAAACCAGATCTCCATATGATGGTGATTGGGTTTATTGGGGTAAACGTCTGAGAAAAATACCAGATAAGCCATTAAGAGTAATAAAACTATTGAAGTTACAACAAAGTAAATGTGATAATTGTAGACTATGGTTTAAAAGTGATGATACAATAGAAATACATCACAAAGACCGGAATAGACGAAACAACATGATCAAAAACTTATCTTTGTTACATGGACATTGTCACGATGAATTACACAGGAGGTGTGCATGAAAAGCTCCAAATTGGAGAGAAGCCGTATGAGGCGCAAAGTCTCACGTACGGTTTTGAAGTCGAGTGAGGAGGGGCGACCTTCTTCACTTATACAACAATATGCAGATGAAACTACGGAAGAAGACTTAAGGAAAATAGCAGAAAAAGCACCAATAATAAAGTTAGCCTACGATGAATTAGACAGGTTTAGCTGGAATGAAAAAGATTTAGTAGCATATGAAGAAAGAATAATGGATCTGCGGAAAGAAGAAGGCATCCTCGCTAAAAAACTTGATGAGGGAAAGATTGAAGTAGCAAAAAACCTACTTAAGGCTGACATCTCTATTGATATTATCTCTCAGACAACCGGCCTTCCTCAAGCTGAGATTAAACGACTTCAGGAAGAAATCACCTAAAAGGCTAATGATCAACGAAAAAATTGTAAGAGAGAACTTAAAAAAAGTCATAGAGCAAAAAAGCGGTAAAGATGTGATCGCTCTTGGCATAATATCCTCAATTATTATTAAAGGTCAAGATGTTGGTTTTGTGCTTGAAGTTGCCGGTAACACGCAAGCAAATGAAGAATTAAGAAGAAATTGTGAGCAAGCTGTTAAAGCTATACCGGGGGTGACAAAAGTGACCGTGGTTGCTACTTGTCAAAAACAAACTGGGCAACAAAAAGCTAAATTACATATCGAAGGAGTGAAAAATATAATCGTTGTGGCCTCTGGTAAAGGCGGTGTGGGCAAGTCCACAGTTGCGCTAAATCTTGCTCTCTCATTAGCAAAGTTAAAACACAAAGTTGCGCTGGTTGATGCAGATATATATGGTCCTTCAATTCCTAAAATGCTTGGCGCTGAAAAATTAAAGCCAGAAATACAGGATAGTAAAGCAATGCCTATAGAAAAGTATGGACTGCATACTATTTCAATTGGCTATTTTATCGATAAAGATCGTGCAGCAATATGGCGCGGACCTATGATTACAAAAGCACTTTATAATCTGCTAATGGGAACAAAATGGTCCGATATAGAGTATTTGATAGTTGATACACCACCTGGAACTGGCGATGTGCATTTAAGTCTTATGGAAAATTTTAACTTAACTGGGGCGATAATAGTTTCAACTCCACAGGAGTTCTCTTTAATCGATGCTCGCAAAATTTATGATATGTTTACAAAGCTCAGCGTACCGGTTATTGGCATTGTAGAAAATATGAGTTATTTCATTCAAAGCGGCTCAAAAATATACATATTTGGAAAAGACGGTGCAAAAAAAATGTCTGAGGAGCTGGGCATCAAACTTCTAGGCAGAGTTCCTCTAGATCCACAAATATGCCATGCTTCTGATTGCGGAAATCCTTTAATGTTAAGTGAGGATTTGGCAAAAATTTATAAAGATATTGCTTTGGAAACAGTAAAACATTGCATAGCTGTAAAATTCTAAAAAAAACACAGCTTTACGCAAAGAGACTTTAAGAATTCGTCTGTCCTCTTTACTATAAAATAGATATTCGTCTATCAAATATTATCTTCAACTTGAATATATTTAAAGATGTTTTGTGTATCATCTAAAAAGTTATTCTTTATATTAGTTAATTCCGATTGTTTTTGGGATAGATTATCCTTTATTGTTCTATCAAAACAATCAAGATCTCTGCACTTTAATTGAGAATCCATGTCTCCATTTTCATACAAACCTCGTATAATGTCATAATATGCTCGAGTTTCATCAGTTTCTGGTTGTTGCTTTTCTCTGAATATTGCCTTTAATTTCGAATCTATGTCTAATTCTCTTTTTATAGCTTCAACAGCATTTTCATGATACTTTTCATAATCTTCAAAACTCTTTAATATTTTGTCTTTTGCTTTATCTTGTAGCATTTTTAGCAAATCTTTAGCATGAGATTTTTCAATTTTTTGCTTCCAGTCATCATACGTATATTCTGAGTTACCATGTTTTGTATCTTGACACTCGCCTCCTACATTAAATATTTCTTCGTTGCAGATTTTATCACCCTGGTAAAAGTGATCGCTTATATTGATTTTATCATTAGTTAAAGTTTGTTTGATTGCTGCTTTGTTTTCTCCAAGTTCTTCTCTGTACTTACTAATGCAATTTAACATTTTTGCTTTGCAATCTGTAGTCATAAACTAATACCTTTAATAAAATAAGATCTATCTTAGCATGAAGTAATTAACATTTTATTACAGAAGTTTACTTTTAGGTGTTCTCAAGATGATATAGCTAAAGTGGCTTAGGTTTACCGACAATTTGAAAAACCGTCATTCCGCTACTAGTTAGCGGAATCTATACCGCGCACAACTGTACGAACGTTGTAGTTTGGGCCACCAGTGGGCAGTGCCCAGACACTGGGATCCAGGAATTTTATTAAGTTGGTAAGCATAAAAGTAGCTGTTTTATGTTAAAATACAACATTTTGATGATTATGAAAAAGCTGGATCCCAGTGTCAAGCACTGGGATGACATCATAGAGGCACTGGAATAACATCATCCTTTTTTCTGAATTCCAGTGTCAGCTACTTTCATGACATCGTTTACTATGTGCCACATTGCAATATTCGTACAGCTATGGAATGAATCGCGGTATGACGTAGGGAAACCTTTCTTGGGTTAGCTATAGGTCTTTGTCTATAAAGTTTGTTTAAACTATTTTCAAAACAGATAAAATATAATTTTACAATTAGCGTAAATAAAATGAATTATGATGTAATCATTTCAGGTGGTGGGTTACTTGGTCTTATTACTGCCATTGGCCTCAGTTGTGACTCTGTGTCTGTAGCTGTGATTGAAAAAAATAGTCTACCACGTGTAGTAGATGATAATCGAGCATTTGCTATTTCTCAAGGCTCGAAAAAAATATTGGAAAAGTTAGGGATTTGGCAGTTTGTGGAAAGTGAAGCTGAGCCAATACTTGATATATGCATATTAGATGCGGTTACTGTGCATTACAATCATAAAATGGTTAGCGAAGAGCCAATGGGTTATGTTATCAACAATGCTACTATATGGAATGCAATCAACAATAATTTTCTAAATAAACTGAATATATACTCTCCACATTCCTATAAAACAATTGCTTGTGATTCAGGATATGTGGAAGTGATTCTTGATAATAACCAGGAATTAATATCATCGCTACTTATCTGTGCTGAAGGCAAAAACTCTAAATTACCAGAGTTATTTTCTATACCGACAGTGAAATTTGACTATAAACAAAGTAGCATAGTATTTAATGTAAAGCATGAACTGCATCACCAAAACTTAGCTGTGGAGCGTTTTTTCCCTGGCGGTCCATTTGCAATTCTACCGATGAAGGGTGGCTATACTTCTTCGATAGTTTGGACAGAAAAATCTGAAATTTCAAAAATGCTAATGGATCTGTCTGAAGAAGAATTTATTATAGAGCTTAAAAAAAGATTTGGTTCTTATTTAGGAGAGATAAAATTAGAGGGTGAAAGAAAACTTTATCCTTTAAGTTTTGTTTTCGCAAAAAAGTTATATAAGGGTAGAGTTTTGCTTATCGGCGATGCAGCACATTCAATTCATCCAGTTGCAGGTCAAGGGCTTAATCTTGGAATTAGAGATGTAGAAAGTATTATAAAGCACGTAGTTGCCGCAAAAGCATCTGGTATTGATGTTGGCAGTAGTTATTTATTAAAGAAAATTTCACGTAACAGATACTTTGATAATTTTACAATGGCGCTTGCAACTGATGGATTAAATAGGATGTTTTCCAACAGAATATTCTGCGCTAAAGCACTAAGAAATCTTGGCTTGATTGCAGTTGAAAATTCAAATTTCCTCAAAAAACGCTTCATTCGGCATGCTATGGGATTTATATAAATCACTATTTTATAGCTAATGCAAGTCAGGTTTCCCACGGCATACCGCCGCGGTATCTTGGCCGCTAACACGTAGCGGGATGACGAATGTATCTGTTCAGCAGTTGTGTTAAAAGTCAATAGAAAAATTGATGTAGCTGTGGATAAGTACTTTTATCTGTATAAACGTGCTTATCCACAGCTATACTGGCTCTTAGATAGAAACAGACAGAGAGTTATATTCCTCAGTAAAAACCCTGTCATCTCTGACTAAAGAGTTAGCAAGAATAAGCAATTTCCTCATGGCAGCAGTGGAAGCAATTTTATATGGCTTTTTATATTGACTATATAATCTAGTAAAGAAAGGTTTGATATAGGAATTAGGGGGGGAGGGGGGGATGTATGGTCCCAGAGTGTGATGGTATGATAAAATATGAGAAAACAATACCATCAAAGGAGGAATTATGGGACAAATATTACATGGGTGCGCCAAAACAACAGAGACAATTCGTAGAGCAATACAAAATAGTAAAGAGAGCATAGCAAAACTCTCCAGGTACTATAACCTTAATCCAAAAACTATCATTCAATGGAGAAAACGGTCTTTTGCCAAAGACGCTGATATGGGTCCGAAGCATGCAAGATCAACTGTTTTAACTTTAGAAGAGGAGGCTGTAATTGTTGCATTTCGTAAGCATACTCTATTGCCATTAGATGATTGTCTCTACGCTTTGCAAACCTCAATCCCACACTTGACTCGCTCTAGTCTACATCGTTGCTTACAGAGGCACAGCATTAGCAGACTACCAGATGTTGATGGCGAAGTTAAACCAAAAAAGAAATTCAAACAATATCCTATAGGCTATTTCCATATTGATATTGCAGAAGTCAGAACAGAAGAAGGAAAGTTATATTTGTTTGTTGCAATAGATAGAACATCCAAATTTACGTATGTTGAGTTGCATAAAAGTGCTACAAAACCTATAGCTGCTGAGTTTCTACGTAATTTGATTAAAATTTTACCATATAAAATCCACACTATTTTGACAGATAACAGTGTACAATTTACCAACCAAAAACGCCATAAATACGCTTTTCAACATATATTTGATAGAGCTTGTGAAGAAAATGACATTGAACACCGTCTAACAAAAGTTAGCCATCCTTGGACAAATGGGCAAGTTGAGCGTATGAACAAAACTTTAAAGAATGCCACTGTTAAGAAGTATTACTATCAGTCTCACCAGCAACTCAAAGAGCATCTTTATGACTTTGTTATGGCCTACAATTATGCTAAAAGACTCAAAACTCTTAAGGGTCTTACACCTTTTGAGTTTATATCTTTACAGTGGACAAAATCTCCTGAATTGTTCATACTAAATCCACACCATCACACTCTGGGACCATACACTTCCTGTGTTTCGTAATATTATACAATCAAATTGATAAAAGCTGTATTATCTCCTTGCAGCATTAAGTGTATATTTTTTGCTATTTTTTCCACTAAGGGAGTAACATTATCAAAATTTGAAAATTTTGATAACACATAATCTGCTAAGCTTCTTTGATCTTTAGGTCTACCCACTCCAAATCTCAAGCGCCAATAATCGTTGCCAATAAAACTATCTATGGATTTAAGTCCATTATGTCCAGCAGAACTACCACCTTTCTTTACTTTTATTCTTCCAAGTTCCAAATCAGCGTCATCGTGTATGACAACGATATTATCTAGCGATAATTTGTAAAAGTTTCGTATTTTTGCAACAGGGATGCCTGAATTATTCATAAATGAATAAGGCTTTATTAACATAATTTTATTATCATTAATTATGCCAGAGGTTATCAGATAATCGGCTTTTTTAGAGAACGAATGGAAATTCCAATATTTGCAAATTGTATCAACTACGATGAAGCCGATATTATGATGAGTTAACTCATATTGACTACCAGGGTTACCAAGCCCAACTATCAGGTGCACTATTCCTCTGTTTCTGCTTGAGGTTCTTCAACGTCACTATCGGCAGCAGAAATTGTAACAATGGTAAAATTTTCTTCTTCATGAGCTACAAACTTAACACCTTCTGGTAATTTTACATCATTGATATGTATAGATTGGCCAATCATTTTACCGGATAAATCAACTTCAATAACCTGAGGTATTTTATCAGGAGAGCATTTAACAGCAATAGAACGACACAAAACATTAAGCACTCCACCTAATTTGATTCCTGGAGCTTTACTTTCATTCACAAATGATAGAGGTATGTCTATTTTAATTTCACTGCCTTTATCAACAAACTGAAAATCAACATGTTGCACAGTATCCTTTACTACATGCAATTGGATATCGCGAACAAGAGCATATTCCTTTTTGCCCGAAATATTCAGCTCTATCAAATGTGCAGAAAGAGAGGCTGACTTATATTGCTTTGTGAATTCCTTTGCAGACAATGTCAAATTTACATTATCATGGCCCTTTCCATATATGATTCCAGGGATGTTTCCTTTCTTCCTTAGAGAATGCATCGCTTTTGTTTTTGTTATATCACGTAACTCTGCATTAATTGTTACTATTTCCTGTTGCGTCATCGGTTACTCCTATTCAGCTAATCCTTTTAATATAATTTAACAATAATATAACATAAAAATATTTATTTCAAACTTCATTCTTTCATACTAATTGTTTGTGAAAGGATTTATTTAGATATATATTTAAGCTTATTTAACAAGAACTATGGGCATTGACGATAAAGTAGTTTTTAGGATTTATAAACCAACAAGAACTGCAACACAATCTGGTTTAGGTAATACAAATTTCTGGCACCTAAAAATTGAATCTGGCTCTTACTACATTGAACCTTTGATGGGGTGGGTTGGCTCAAAAGATCCCAAAAAACAGATTGTATTAAAGTTTGATTCTCTTGAAAAAGCAGTATTCTACGCAAAAAAACGCAACGTTAAATACATAATTGAAATGCCAAAAAATGTTAAGAGGCTGCCAAAATCTTACGCAAGCAATTTCATGCTAAAGTAAGTTGCACAACAAATGGTGTTATGCAAGTAGCTGACACTGCTCTCCTTTGTCATCCCAGTGCCCAGACACTGGGATCCAGGAATTTTATTAAGTTGGTAAGCATAAAAATAGCTGTTTTACGTTAAAATACAATGTTTTTGATGATTATGGAAAGGCTAGATCCCAGTGTCAAGCACTGGGATGACACCATTTGTTGTAAACTCACTTTTACTCTATGGTTATACTACCTTGCCGCTATCCTGAACGGATACAAAGTAAGTTTTATTGTGATGTGCTCATCTGTAAAAAATAAGACTTAATCTCACTGTTGATCATGGATTTTAAGTTGTGCTAGCACACTGCGGCCATTTAGAGAGTCAAGATTTTTAACCTGGCTAGCCAGTATTAAAGAGTTATTTTTCAGGTATTTCTTTACAAGGCTTGCAAGTCTTTTTGGATTATTCAAATAGCTCCATTCTGCTTGTAAAACTTTCATATCACTTTGTACTAAATTAATTTCACTTTTTATTTTTATTAGCTCTCTATCTAACGACTGAACATGTAATTTTACCTTAAATAGTCCTACAATGCTAAGAAAAAACATAACTATTGAGATGATGCAGAAAGTTCTCACGACAACCTCTGTATAGCTCTTAGTTTTGCTGAGCGTGAACGCGGATTTGCACTTACTTCTTCTATACTTGCTTCGATCACTTTTTTATTTAGCAGAGAGAATGTCTTGCAATCAGTAGCACATAAATCTTTAAAAAAAGTTTTGACTATACGATCTTCTAAGGAATGAAAGGTGACGACAATTAATTTGCCATTCTCACTTAAAATCTCAGATGCAGCTTTAATACCCTTTTCAAGTTCTTCCAGCTCATCGTTTACCCATATTCTGATTGCCTGAAATGTTCTGGTTGCAGGATCAATTTTGCTTTTTCCACGAAATACCACGGAACGTACAATATCCGCAAGCTCAAATGTAGTTTTGATAGTTTTCTTCTTCCGTGCATTTATTATTGCTCTTGCAATTTTGCGAGAATGACGTTCGCCTCCGTAGTTATATATAGTATTTGCGATTTCTTCTTCGCGTAAAGCGTTAACAAACGTTGAAGCGTTTATATAAGAAGAGTTATCCATGCTCATATCGAGTGGACCATCATGTAAAAATGAGAACCCTCTATCTCCGTTATCAAGCTGCATAGATGAAACTCCGATGTCAAAGACCACTCCATCCACTCCGTTTGATGTCATTCCAGCGCGTAACCAGTTATTTTTTCCAGTATCAAGTACTGGGATGACAGGAGATGGCTCAACGCTGCTTAGTATACTTTTAATATTACTAAACTTCTCAATGAATAGTTTTATTCTATCGGGATATCTAACGCTTAAATCATCATAAAACTTAGTTAACGTTTCATCTCTATCAATTGCATATACCTTGCAATCAGCTGACTCCAATATTGCTTTGCTATACCCTCCAGCTCCAAATGTGGCGTCCACGTATATGCCACCATCCTGCGGTGATAGTAGTGATAGCATCTCTTTTAACAAAACTGGAGTGTGTGTCATATCAAAAAATTTAAGTACAGTTGGTGTAGATATCCTACTCTACTCTACTCTTCACATCAATTTTATTTATGTACATAGATTTTCTTGCCAAAATATGGTATCTTATCGGAATATATGAGCAATAATATTAAAATCAAGGTTTAATATTGTTAATATAATATTCACATAACGTTCACATTTTTTTTTATATATAAGATCAAACAGGCTATAGGGAAATTATGCAGCAAATAACAAAAGTAATATTTTCAAGTTTGATTTGTAACACTTTATTGTGGTATGACCACATGCTTTTTGGCCACTTAATAAACATAATAGGTGGTGTGTTTTTCCATCGGATGATCAACTAACCAGCGTATTGAAGGCTTTTGGAGTGTTTGCAGTGGGTTTCTTAATGAGACCAGTCGGTGCTGCTATATTTGGTCACATTGGTGATAAACATGGCAGAAGAGTTGCCTTATTGCTCTCGATTATATTAATGACTTTATCAACCGTATTAATTGCTTTTGTTCCAGGTTATCAAAGCATTGGAATACTAGCATCAATTCTGGTAGTTTGTTTAAGGCTATTGCAGGGTATATCCCTTGGAGGAGAAGCAGGAAATGCACCATTTTTAATAGAACATGCTCCTAAAAACAAAAAAGGATTTTTTGGCAGCATTGAAGTATTAAGCGCAATTTTTGGTTCAGTATTAAGCCTGATAGCGGTACTCATATGCAAAAAAGTATCTGATTTTGAATCTTGGGGGTGGAGATTACCTTTCATTTTCAGTTTAGCAATGGGATTAATTAGCATATATGTGAGATATATACTTGATGAAAGCCCAGAGTATAAAAGACAAAAAAATCCGTCTAAATTGCCACTAAAAGAGTTATTAAACAATTACAAAAAGCCTGTTCTAATATCAATAGGTATTGACTTGGTTGAAAATGCGTCTCTCTATATATATTTGGTATTTTTCAATGTGCTTACGAATAAAATATTAACAGTAAATACTCATTTTAATCATATAGTGGAAATACTGAGTCAAATTGCGCTCGGAGGATTGACAATATTGTTTGCAATACTTTCTGATAAGGTAGGAAGAGAAAAAGTTATGAAATTTGCATTTATAGCTTTTGTAATAGTGAGTTATCCAGTTTTTTCAATGTTATGTAGTGGCAATTACTTGCTGGCACACATTCTTTTTATAATTCCAATAGCTGCATCGCTTGGTCCTGTCAGTGCACTTATGTGCGAATTATTTCCAACAAAGGTTCGGTACAGTGGATTTGGTTTATCAAGAAATATAGCTGCTGGATTTTTTGGCGGCCTTGCACCATTTATATGCACAACAATTATCAAGGTTACAGGACAAGAGACTTCAGCTAGTTTTTACATGATTTTCTGTGCATTAATTGGGCTAGTTGCTATATCGCAAATTAAGGGTGAGCTTTCTTCAAAATTACCCAAAGTAAACCAAGTATAGTTGCAGTATAGCAGAATTTAAAAAAATCTAATTATAAGGTGGGAAATGCCAATTCTTAGGTGATAATGTGAATATTTCAGCACCATCTTTTGTTACTCCAAGTGTATGCTCAAATTGAGCAGAAAGTGAAAGATCGCGTGTTGTTACTGTCCAGTCATCGAGTTTACTGAGCAGAGTCTCATGTTTTCCAGCATTAATCATTGGCTCTATTGTAAAAAACATACCTTCCTTTAAGACAAGATCTTCATCTTGATCATAGAAATGCACTACATTTGGTGGAGCATGAAAGACTTTTCCTATACCATGTCCGCAGTAGCTGCGTACGATAGAATATCCAAAATCTCTAATATATTTCTCTATAGCAAGCCCTATTTCATTTAACTTATTGCCGGGCTTAACTTGTTTGATTGCTTCCATCAACGCATTATAAGTAGCGTCACATAAACGTTTTGCTTTTATTGATGGCTTGCCAACCCAAAACATGCGACTTGTATCACCATGCCAGCCATTTAAAATCACCGTAACGTCAATATTCAAAATATCCCCATCTTTAAGCGGTGTATCATCAGGAACACCATGGCACACAACGGCATTTTTTGAGGTGCAGATTGATTTTGGATACCCCCTATAATTTAGTGGTGCTGGAATTGCACCTGCATTAATTATAAAGTCATGGCATAGATCATTTAATTCATTAGTTGTCACCCCTACCTTTACGTACGGTGCAATGAAATCAAGAGTTTCAGCAGCAAGCCTGCCAGCCTTGCGCATAAATTCAAAATCTTCTTGTGAGTGTATAGTTATGTTCATATTTTCCATGTCTTATTGTAATTGGTACGCTTACTCGCAAGTACATAAACATAATAATTTTACATATTATAAAAATAAGTCCTATGGATCCTAGTGTCAAGTCATTTGTATGAAAGGTGGTAAAACAGAAATCTAGACTGTAACTTTTGATTTAACCCAATTATACAATTTACTCATTTTACCATCCTGACCTAAAATACCAGAATTATTTTTATAAAAAGTGTCAACTATTAGCTTTATAGAGCCTATAGCAGCAGAAAATACAGGATTTTTATCATATTCGCCATCAAGACCGCTACAAGACTCAGGGCACCCAATTCGAACTTGCTTATTGAATATATAGCCTGCAATTTCCTTCATGCTTGTGAGTTGACTAGTTCCACCTGTGATCACTACTTTATTAATTGGATCTTTCTGCTCTTGAAATTGCTCTCTTACCATTTCAAGTATTTCTTCAACTCTTGGTCTTATGATGTTAATAAGCTCAGATTTGAATACTTGAGTAGGTTCATCATTTTCGTTGTTTTGCATTGTAATGTACTCATTCTCATCTATTGAAGTTACGATAGTGCTGCCATACAGTATTTTTATATACTCTGCACGTTCTATGCTTGTGCATAGCCCGTAAGCAATATCTCGAGTGATATGAACACCACCAATTGGAACGCTGCTTGCATACACAAGTTTCCCTCTTTTGAAAATTCCAATTGCAGTGCACCCACCGCCTATATCAACAATAGCAGTCCCGAGCTCTTTTTCATCTCCACTCAGACAGGCAAGACCTGCAGAATATGCAGAAGCAATACAACCTGCCATATTTAATCCACCATTATTGGTAATACAGTTTTCAATATTGGTAAGCGCTGGACGCGAAGCAGTGACAACATTAACATCAGCAGATAGTCTTTTTCCGTACAATCCACCAACTTCTTTTATGTCAGTCATGTCATCTAAGTGATATTTTAGTGGTATATTGTGAATGATAACATTGTCTTCAATATATTTCTCAAATGTTTGAAAAACTACACGTCTTATATCACGCTCAGAAATCTCATGGTTAGCTGCAATAATTTCATTATGTACATTGAAAGATGAGATGCCACATCCAGCAATGTTCACATATATCTGATCTATGGTTTCTTCTGATACTTGTTCAGCTAAACCTATAGTTGATGAGATGGAGTAATTTGCGTGTTTTACATTAGTTATTGATCCACCGTTTACACCTTCTGCAATCTTATAACCCGTTCCTGTTACTTTATAGCTGAAGTTGCCATTTATCTTAACGATTAGACAAATAATCTTTGTTGTACCTATGTCTAAAACAGCAAAAACATTTCTCTTTGGTTTTGCTATTACTGCAGAGTACATTAGTTAACCTTATTACGCAATTTCATTTAAATTGTAGCTTCCTTTAATAATTTATATTTCTATTATAGATATAGCAACATTTTAATATACACTAAATTCTGGACAAAAGGAAAAGCAAAACATAGAATTATAATTTTTATGTCCATATTACCAATTGTAATTGCCCCTGATGAAAGACTAATCACACGTGCCAGTGAAGTAACAGATATAAACGATAAAATTAAAGAATTAGTAAACGACATGTTCGAAACTATGTATGATGCAGAAGGTCTTGGCCTTGCTGCAGTGCAAGTTGGAGTGTTAAAGAGAATTTTTGTTATGGATATTCAGCTAGAAACGATTGAAAATGAGCCAGCAGGATATGGCTCAACTGGCAAATTTTACATGATTAATCCTGAGATTACAGAATTATCCGATGAACAAGTAATTCTCAAGGAAGGATGCCTTTCAATTCCAGAGCAAAGTCATGAAATTAAGCGTCCAAAGTATCTAACTGTGAAATATAAAGACTTAGATAATGAAGAACAAACACTAAAAGCTAGTGGTTGGCTTGCAAGGTGTATTCAGCATGAATTAGATCACTTAAACGGCATATTATATATTAGACATTTATCTAAATTAAAGTATGATATGGCCATGAAAAAAGCACAAAAGGTTAAAAAGCATTATGAGCAATAAAGACCTAGAATTATTAAAATTTTACCATGAAGTGGGTGTTGATTGCACACTAACAGAGGGTGAAGAGGAAAAAATTGGAGAGCAAAGAGAGTGTACAACCCTCTGTTATCCAAACTGGGACCAAGAAGAAAGATGCAGATACGCGCTGGGGTGACACTAAAGATGGAAAAGACATGTTTCCAAGTGACTGGATAATCGAAGCAAGGAAACTTGCAAGCAAATGTAATAGTGTGGATGAACTAAGAAGTGCAGTTGAATCATTTGAAGGTTGTGAGATAAAAAAAACTGCAACTAATACTGTCTTTTCCGATGGTAATCCAAACGCAAAAGTTATGCTCGTTGGTGAAGCTCCAGGAGCAAATGAAGACCTTCAAGGCATACCATTTTGTGGTGCAAGTGGAATGTTGCTCGATAAAATGTTAAATGCAATCAATCTTGATCGCACTAAGGTATACATAAGCAATACTGTATTTTGGCGTCCACCTGGCAATAGAAAGCCAACCGACCTAGAGCTTGATATGTGCAGACCATTTGTCGAAAAACACGTTGCACTAGTTTCACCACAAATTTTAATTTTGGTCGGGGGAATCGCATGTTATAGCCTTCTTGACAGCACAAAAACTATATCGAATTTGCGTGGTAGATTTCATACGTACACTAACCAATATTTGTCCAATTCAATCACCACAGCCGCTATATTTCATCCAGCTTACCTACTTCGCCAACCGGCACAAAAACGTTTAGCCTGGGAGGACTTGAAGAAGATTAGGGAGTATCTTGATAACACCAATAACTGCACAAATACCTAATAAAGTGGTAGACCTCTTGCATAGTTTTTTGCAGCATGTTAACAATCGTTAGAAACGAAAAAACTTCCTTGACAAACTCCGCCAGCCCCCTTATCATAAAATTGAAGCTATTGTATTTGCTTTCGCCAATCTGCAGATTAAAAGGTAAGGATTACTTAATGTATCGGCGTCTTATGTTCAATTTTTTGCAGTATATAGATACTGTATGTCTTTA
>NZ_JAPQLN010000046.1:0-36408 GCF_028981745.1 Wolbachia endosymbiont of Drosophila tristis
TGGCATTTTTTGATGTCTTGTAACGCTTTATAAGCGCGTTCAGCTTATTTAGATAAAAATCTAGATGTAGATGAAGTTTTGTAAAGACATGCAGTATCTATATACTGCAAAAAATTGAACATAAGACGCCGATACGTTAAGTAATCCTTACCTTTTAATCTGCAGATTGGCGAAAGCAAATACAATAGCTTCAGTTTCATGATAAGGGGGCTGGCGAGGTTTGTCAAGGAAGTTTTTTCGTTTCTATGTTGTCAGCTACTTGGATGACGCCAATCTGAGTTGACTACACCAACTCACATTCAGCAAAAAAGAAAGCTATCTCCTTACGAGCATTTTCTAGACTATCTGAGCCGTGAACTCTATTTTCACTAATATCATCAGCAAAATCACCCCTGATTGTGCCTTTATCTGCCTGCTTTGGATCGGTAGCTCCCATGATTTGTCTGTATTTACTTACTGCATTTTCACCAACTAAAACTTGAACTACCACAGAACCAGAGGTCATAAACTCTACTAATTCCCCAAAAAAAGGCCTATCTTTATGAATTTCATAAAACAGCTCTGCTTGTTTTTTTGTTAGTAACATCATTTTTTGTGCTGTGATTTTCAGCCCAGATTGTTCGATGTAGGAATTTATATTGCCTGTAATATTATTTTTTACTGCATCAGGTTTTAATATCGAAAGTGTTCTCTCAATTGCCATATTATTTCCTTATATAAAATAGTATATTTATAGATTTATTTTATTGTAAATTTTGATTTGATAAAAGCAGTTTTTTATTTATAGTTAAGAATAAACCATCAAGGAGGTATTGTATGGGTGAATGTTGTAAAAATAACACTACTAAACAAGCTGAGCCTACCACTAAAAAACAAGCTAAATCTACTACTAAAAAATTAGTAAGTAACTTTAAGTCATCACTTTTTTGTGGAACAAAAGGGTTTTTGACTTTTAGTCTGGCATTTTTAAGTTATTTGGAATATAGTTCACATCATAATACAAAATTAAAAGAAGGTGCTGCCTTTGCAATGAAAAGAAACACTATTCCATTTCTTGAAATGACAATCATAGCACCGCTTGTTTGTTTTGCACTGCCAGCTATGCTAGGCAGTATGAGCCTCATGCAATGCGCACTTTTATGTGCTTCCTTAATGATTGCCACATGTTTTATTGTCAGAACTTTTCATCTGCGTGAGAAGTTAATGGAAAAAATCACTAACCATAGTAGAAAAGAAATAGACGCGGAATTTAAGAAAGATACTATAAAATTTCCTATCTTTGATCAAAATAGAAAACACACCGAGTATAATTCGCCTAACTCAGGGCGACTACTGGATGAAACAAGTAGCACCTCTCTTTTCGTTGAAGTTTTACTTTTTCCCCTCAAGGTTCTTCTGAATGTCCTGCAAAGTTGTATAATGCTATCTTTAGCTGCTGTTGAACTTCTTGAAACGGTACCAAGTCTTTTTGTCGATACATTTTTCGATTGGAACTTCACATCCACCAAGAGTAACCTGAAGAGATCAGGCCACTTATTGTATGCCAGTGTAAGAAATTTAGTGCCTATAACTAAATTTGATGAGTGTGTAGCTAATTTTATAGGCACCCCAGAAGTAACTTGTTGTAGTAGTGCGTAGGTGAAAAAGGCAGTTATCTTATTTAATCTTGGCGGGCCTGATTCACTAAATGCGGTCCGTCCTTTTTTATTCAACCTTTTTTATGACAGGAGAATAATCAATCTACCGAATCCCTTTCGGTTTCTTTTAGCAAAGTTTATATCTGCGAAACGAGAAAATACTGCACGAAAAATATACGAGGAAATTGGAGGTAAATCGCCAATTCTAGAGAATACAAAAATGCAAGCTAATGCTTCAGAACTAAAATTAAACGAAAATAGAAACCATGTACACAAGGTATTCATCTGCATGCGCTATTGGCGTCCATTTGCTGACGAAGTTATTGAAAGTGTAAAACAGTTTGATCCTGACGAAGTAATTCTGCTGCCACTGTATCCACAATATTCAACTACCACAACTCTGTCATCCATCGAGAATTGGCAAAAAAATGCTAAACGGTATGGCCTAAAATGCAATACAAAAATGATTCACCGTTATTATGATAACCAAGATTTTATTGAAGCTCACACTAATCTGATAGCTAAGTACTATAAATTGGCTAGAAAAATCGGTAAACCAAGAGTCCTATTTTCAGCCCATAGCTTACCTCTTAGTATCATTAAAAAGGGCGACCCTTACGCTTCACAGGTAGAAAGAAGCGTAGAGTTAATAGTAGAAAAGTTAGCTATCAATAACTTAGATTGGTCAATATGTTATCAGAGTAAGATTGGTCCTGTAAAATGGCTAGAGCCAAGCACTGAAAGTGAGCTATTACGCGCAAAAGCTGATGGTGTACCTGTAGTTCTATCACCTATATCTTTTGTTTCTGAGCATTCAGAAACTCTAGTTGAACTTGATATAGAATATAAAGCAATTATCAAGGATGGATATTACTTTCGTGTGCCAACTCTCAGTACCGATCCCTTGTTTATAAAATGCTTAGCCGATTTGTGCATAAATCTCCCTTAAAGTCCTGATTCATAGGGCTTTTCTTTTAGGATTTTATGTGATAGAATAACAGGAAGTTATTAACTATTTCATGCCAAACAAGCTAAAAAAGAAATCTAACATACTCGCACAAAGGGTGCATGATATTTATGATCATGATTTCAGGAAGGTAATCTGCATCACAACAGGTTTAACAGCCCTATTGTGTAAGATTTCACTGCAATTTTGCTGCGAGTTCATTGACAATAATAGATCCAATATCTTTCTTATACGGAATGTTGCTCGACTAGTAAAGTTTTCGACATCTATTCTATACATTGCCCATTCTGCATTTACTCTACAGGATCTAATTAAGGATTACAGAAACCCTGAGAGTAAAAAAGAGCTGGCAAAAATTGTGGGTAAATCGGCTAATCTTGCAAGCAGCACCATAGAAGCATTGATGATGTTGAAAGTCATCCATTTTTTGGCTAGAGGTAATGCAGATGTAACAAGTTATATTAGTTCAACATCAACGATCCTATTTTTGTTCATTTCAGAACCTATAAGCTATTATTATACATGCAAGAAATATCTGGATAATAAGGATCCTGAAAAGTCTGCTAAGTGTAAGAAGGACCTTATTATCAGCACATTAACTTTGTCGTTAGGTTTATTAAACTTCATATTAAGAAGGATAGAAACTCCAACTATACCAATAAACTTGGGTAGTGGTATAATCTATAATTTCAACTTAAGCGTAACAGTCAGCATAATATATAGTGCAGTATTTCTTGCAGTTCAACTTGATAAGTTGTTTAATCAACCTGTCAATGATGATCCTTCCACTGAACTTGATGATGTTCATAATATAAACGGTCATTCTAATGACAGCACTGTAGAGGTATAAGAATTAGGGATGAAAAGATTTTATTTCTACTGCCAACGCTAGTACTGCTAATTTGCTAACAATACTCCAAAGTGATAGAATTTTACCTTCTACAACCTGGCTAACATCATGAAACTCACAGTCAGTGGCATTCAAGCTAGAATATACATCTTTTCTGCTATTACATCGGTATAAGTAACATGTTGAAGTATCTCCTATATAGTATATTAGCGGTTCTGCAGAACTGCTTTTAAACATGTCAATGGTTGGTACACCTTCTTGTATAATAACGCTATTGATTGCTATTCCTTCTTTTATCTTTTTCATTTTATGACGCTTTTTTTTATTGAGGTTTAATATTTCCTCTCCACTTGTTGCTGTTATAATGCCCATCCCATATGTGCCATTGCTTGCTTTGATAAAAACGTAAGGTTGTGTTTTTATTTTATATTCTTCGTATTTTTTTTGCACTAGAGATAATATTTGGTCAACTTTAGTTGCTACTGCTCCTAGTGACAAATCATCATCAAAATCAACTCCATCACAGCTCTCTGTAAGCACAGAAATTAGCCATGGGTCTATTTTAAATTTGCTACAAAACTCAGATGCTAATTCTTGATAGATTTCAAAATACTTAAATTTCTGCCTGCTATGCCAACCGTATAGTGGGCTTGGTACTATATCTTGCTTTACGTCTTTCAGCATGTCTGGAATGTGGCTCGTCATATCACGGTTCAGTATAATAACATCAGGCACAAATCCTGAAGTTGTCTTTAGCAGAGAGTTTTCTTTCACAACAGTTTCATACTGTTCTATTAAATTGTATACTTCATTATATAAAAGGCCAATTCTAGTCTCAAAACCTGCGAGTTGTAGTATTTTCTCTATAACAAATACGTTTTCTATATACATTTTATTGCGTGTATAATTTTCCGGTATTATAAGAACCTTTTTGTATTGATGTCTTTTAAAATAGCTTTTTATCAATCTTGCTGCCATCGTTCTTGATTCTTCACTTAAGTTATTGAACCCCGCAGGAAATAAATTAGCGTCTACTGGAACGATTTTATAGCCAGAGTTTCTAAGATCTATAGAGCTATAAAATGGCGATGTAAGGCCATTAAATTTTGCTTCGAACCAATTATTTATACTTTTTTCCAAATCTGGGTGAATTATGTTTTGCATCTGCACTTTAAATGTTATAAGGAAGGTATTATATTATAAGCTATAGTTGAACATATTTAGTAAACTTGACTAAAGATTAAAGTATAATGAGATTCTTATTTAAAGTGATAGAAAAATGATTCAACACGATAACAATAAAATGTATGGCACTACTATATTATCAATTAGAAAAGATAAAAGTGTAGTAGTAATAGGTGACGGACAAGTTTCACTGGGCCACACTGTTATAAAATCTGGAGCAAAAAAAGTTAGGCGTCTTTCTGGTGATTCCGTAATTGCTGGATTTGCCGGGGCAACAGCCGACGCATTTACTCTTTTTGAAAGATTAGAATCTAAACTTGACAAGCACCCAGGGCAATTAATGAGAGCATGTGTTGAACTTGCAAAAGACTGGAGAATGGATAAATATCTGAGGAAATTAGAAGCTATGATGATCGTTGCAGATAAATCTATTTCATTAGTAATTACGGGAACAGGTGATGTTCTTGAACCTGAAGATGGAGTCGCAGCTATTGGCTCTGGGGGAAATTTTGCTCTATCTGCAGCAAGAGCTTTAATTGACATTAAAGGAATATCAATAGAGGAAATTGCGAAAAAGGCTATGAAGATAGCTGGCGATATATGTGTTTATACAAATCATAATGTAGTTATTGAAAAGATAGAGGAGTGATATGTCTTCCAAGCAAAAAACTTTATGCACCAATTTTTCCAATCAGCCCATAACCCTTTCAGAAGGGCGGTCTTGTAGTAGTGACACCTACGATGAAAAAGATAACCTCTATAAAGATACTAAGAGTGGTTTTGATTCAAATGACAGCGATGTTCAAGTTAATGACAGCACTCAAGTTTTGTTAGATGACCTGCCACCACAGAAGATAGTTAAAGAATTGGACAGATTCATAATCGGACAGGATGATGCAAAGCGTGCTGTTGCTATTGCGCTCAGAAATCGTTGGCGTCGCAATCAGGTTCCATTTCCATTGCGTGATGAAATCATACCTAAGAATATATTGATGATCGGTCATACAGGGGTTGGTAAAACTGAAATAGCTCGTCGCTTAGCAAAACTTGCCGGTGCACCGTTCATAAAAATTGAGGCAACGAAGTTTACTGAAATAGGGTACGTTGGACGTGACGTTGATTCGATAATACGCGATTTAGTTGATGCAGCAATAGTTTTAGTTAAAGAGAAAGCCCGTAAAGCCTTAGCTAAAAAGGCTTTAATTTTAGCTGAGAAAACAATAGTAAACTCTATGGTAGGCGAAAATGCAACCGAAGAGAGTAAAAAAATTTTTAGAGAAAGGTTGAGGAATAAAGAGTTTGAGGACGGAGAAGTTTCTATTAACGTCAGAGAGAGCAAGAGTATGTTACCTACTTTCGATATACCAGGCATGCCAGGTGGGCAAGTTGGTGTGATGAATGTAACAGAAATAATGGGCAAGATGTTTAACGGGAGCAAAAAAACAAAAACTATTACGGTGAAGGTAAAAGAAGCGCGTGAAATATTAATTAATGAAGAAAGTGAAAGGCTAATGGATGAAGATAAGATAATCAAAGAAGCCATTGATCTTGTTAGTAATGACGGTATAGTATTTTTGGATGAAATAGACAAAATTGCAGCGCGTACAGAAGTAAAAGGTGAAGTAAACAGAGAAGGAGTGCAACGCGATCTGTTACCATTACTTGAAGGAACAACTGTTACAACTAAGTATGGCCATGTAAAAACAGACTATATATTATTTATTGCATCTGGTGCTTTTCATCAGTCTAAACCATCTGACCTCTTACCGGAATTGCAGGGCAGATTACCGATCAGGGTAGAACTTAAGGCACTTACTCAAGAGGATTTAATAAGAATATTAAAGGAACCAGAATCTAGTTTGTTAAAGCAGTACATAGCTTTAATGAAAACAGAAAATGTGACACTTGAGTTCACTGATGATGGTATAAAAACCATAGCTGAAATAGCGTTTACAGTTAATAGGCAAGTGGAAAATATAGGCGCAAGAAGGCTTCACACTGTCATGGAGAAGCTTTTAGATGAAATAAGTTTCATTGCTTCTGAGAAAAATAGCGAAAAATTCATTATAGACAGCAAGTATGTAAAAGATAAACTTGAGTCAATTTCGAAGCAGCTTGATTTATCTAAGTTTATACTTTAGGAAAAACGAAAAGCCTACTTTAAGTAGTATAGAGAGTGTTCAGAAGATTAGCCAGTAGACCTAAAATTTCAGCTATATTCTTTAGGCTGTTTTTCAACAGTAGAATGGTGTGCTGCGACCTCTTGCTTAACATCTAAGCTTAAGTCAATTATTGAGATATTTTCTTCATCATAATCTATGTCTTTTATTAACATATCGTCAGTAATAGTCAAAAGGTCAGGCGGAGAAAGAATAGTTCTTTTATTACCAGCTCTCATTCCCACAACTCCAAGCTCTATAGCAAGTGGTATTTTTTTATCGCCAACCCTAAATTGCACTGTTTGATCTTTGACTATATATTCCCCATTATGCTCCTTTACGCTATATTTAACCGATATCTCATCACCGCACCTTACTTGTTTTCCAGTCTTGTTAATTAAGTCATTAAAAACCATCAGATTATTTACTGAGTCGGGATATTTATCCTTTACTTCGATCAGTTTGACGTAATAAGAATTAAAATTCATTTTGTTCTCATTGGCAATAGTAACTACACGCTCTCCGCCTTCTTTCATACCTATTACCCCTAAACTCACTTCTTTTAGGTCATCTTGACCTATTTTCAAAGTAACATCAGAAACTTTGCTAGGGAGTGTTGCTGAGTTATTATTAGAAATTTTATATATTTGCAATAGGACTTCCAGGCCACAAAAAGCCTTGCTGCCACTGCCTTCAGTAATTTCATAAAAATTTATTGAATCTTCTTCCTTTTGCTGCGTTATTTCTTCTAAATATTCTGTCAGCCCATGCTTTTCAATATAGCGGTCAAGTGCTGATTCAAGTATTGGCTTCACTAGGTAATGTGCTATCGTCTGTATCAAACCACCATGCGTGGCATTTATCTCATAAAGCTTGTCCTTTTTTTCCGGTTTACCTTTGTTTATATAGACAATAGTAAACACAAAAGCAGAAGTTAAAGTGAGAATCATTACTACGGAAATAAGCATTTGTAATATAATTTTTCTAACCATCTTTCTTTACTTGATTCAATAAATCATATAAATAATTAGTATCCCCTGAAAGCGCACTCAAATTATCCAAGCCTTGTTTAAAGAGGCCGTCTATATAGTCCTCTACTTCACTTTTACCAAGCACAGACATAAGATTATTTGTTTTATCTTGTTCGTAGTCTTCAATATCATCCTTAGCTTGAAAGATAAGCCCTAGATTTATTCCATAGTTATATAACGCTTTACGTTGCTTGTCTGTAGCACCCCCTATTATAGCACCTATTTCACATGAAGCTGCAAATAGTTTTGCGGTTTTCATCAAATGAATTTCTTTTATTTTATCAGCTTGG
Organism: Wolbachia endosymbiont of Drosophila tristis; assembly: GCF_028981745.1. Taxonomy (NCBI): domain Bacteria; kingdom Pseudomonadati; phylum Pseudomonadota; class Alphaproteobacteria; order Rickettsiales; family Anaplasmataceae; genus Wolbachia; species Wolbachia endosymbiont of Drosophila tristis. The sequence continues at coordinate 8,120 of NZ_JAPQLN010000046.1, forward strand.
CCCGACGTCATTCCAGCGTCATACATACAGCCGTACGAATGTTGTAGTTTTAAGGTAGAAAGGGTGTCATGCAAGTAGCTGACACTGGAATCCATTTCATGTTCAGCTCCACTATCGCATGGCTTTTTGCACGAAATGCTTGTAGGCAAAGCCTTCTGGATCCCAGTGTCCGCTACTTGAATGACAGAGGGTTGGGGGCTAAAATCTATATGCTCACTGTTAATATCTAAAGCCTGTCCTCCCACCATTCCCCTAATTCCTATTGCCTGAGAAAGAACTTTTATGATCTCACAGCGTTTCTCATTTAACGAAGATAATACCTCAAAAGCCAGAGTAAGTAGTGCATCTCCGGCAAGCACTGCTGTTGCTTCATCAAATTTTTTATGGCAGCTTAGCTGGCTTCTGCGAGTATCACTGTTGTCCATGCACGGTAAATCATCGTGAATTAGAGAGTAAGCATGAACAAATTCAATTGCTGCAGCAACTGATATTACTTTTTTAGCTTCCGCGTTAAACACTCGCGATGAAGCTACGACTAAAAAGGAGCGTATATGTTTTGCAGGAGCAAGGAGTATATAACGCATAGCTGATATAAGCTTATTCTCGCTATTTTCGGGTAAGAGTTTATTTACTTCTACAATAAGCAAATTTTTTGTTGTTTCGTCTAGCATTTTTGAATTGTTAATTGTTTAGCACGTAACGCTAGCCAGCTAGGGCAGTAGAAAACTTTACTGTAGTTTACCAGTTATAAAAGATATTGCAAACATAAAAATTTTTTATAACATCAAAGAATAGGTTATTTTTTTGGTAAGAAATGTGAATAGCGAACTAGCAAAGAGCACTAGAGAAGACATAGAAGGAAAAGTGAAAAAGATTATACTAGAGCATATTAGTAAGGATGTAGAGAAATTCAACAGCTCTTCAAAGCTTTCGGAGCATGGTACAGACAGCTTAGATGCAGTTGAAATCATCATGGCAGCAGAAGAAGAGTTTGGAATAGAAATTCCAGATGAAGACGCACAAAAAATGGAAACTATGGAGCAAATAGTTGAGTACATTAATAATAAAAAAGGCTAATAGTTAGTGTTAAATGAGCAGAAGAGTAGTAGTCACTGGTGTTGGTTTAATCACTCCACTAGCGGCAGATGTTGACAACACTTGGTCAAGGCTAATAAAAAGTGAGTCTGGCATAAAAGCAATCAATACGGATAGATTTGACTCTTCTGATCTTGCTTGCAAAATTGCAGGGCAGGTGCCGTTGCAATCAGACAACATTGAGCACCATTTCAATCCACTAGATTATATTTCTGAGAAAGACTCAAAAAGGACAGATCGTTTTATCCATTACGGTATTGCAGCAGCTATTCAGGCAGTAGATGATTCATTAATTTTGGAAAGCCAAAATATCAATCGGGAACGTGTTGGTGTGACTATTGGCTCTGGTATAGGTGGTCTTCCGTCAATTCAGGAAAATGTTATTACCATGCAGGAAAAAGGGCCCAGACGTGTCAGTCCATTTTTTGTCCCTGCAAGTCTAATAAATTTGATATCTGGCCATATTTCTATTAAATACGAATTTACAGGTCCAAACGATTCAGCAGTAACCGCATGTGCAACAGGTGCGCATGCAATCATAAACTCAGCAAGAACTATAAAACTTGGTGAAGCGGATGTTATGATTGCAGGTGGAGCAGAAAGTGCACTGTGTAGAGTTGGGATTGCAGGTTTTGCATCTATGAAGGCGTTATCAACTAAATTTAACGATAAACCGGAAGAAGCTTCAAGGCCATGGGATGAAGAACGCGATGGTTTTGTTATGGGTGAAGGAGCAGGTATATTGGTGCTGGAGGAATACGAACATGCGAAAAAAAGGGGGGCAAAAATACATGCTGAACTGGTTGGGTACGGACTCACAGGAGATGCGCACCACATTACAGCACCACATCCAGAAGGAAGAGGCGCATTTAAGGCAATGCAGCTTGCTTTAAAGAGCGCACAAATTAATCCCAATCAAGTAGGGTATATCAATGCACATGGAACTTCAACGCCACTTGGAGATAAAATTGAAGTAATAGCAATGAAACAGTTATTCGGTGACTACGTTTATAAAATACCTGTTTCTTCAACTAAATCTTCTATAGGACATTTACTTGGTGCTGCAGGGAGCGTTGAAGCAATATTCAGTATTCTTGCGTTAAATAATGGAATTATTCCGCCAACCTTAAATTTACACAAGCCTTCAGAAGGATGTGATTTAAATTTTGTACCGTTTAAAGCTCAGGAGCATAAAATTCAATATGCACTTTCTAATTCGTTTGGTTTTGGTGGCACTAATGCATCGCTCATATTTGGACAAGTTTAGTTGATGTCACCCCAGTGTCTTCCTCTTGTCATTCCAGTACCCTCCTCTTGTCATGCAAGCAGCTCTCCTACTGTCATCCCAGCACGTGACACTGGGATGACAAACGGTTGTGAAAGGGAATACATATAAAAATTAAACTATCAATAGCAATTCAAAAAGAAAAAATATTCTATTCATCCCTGAAGAAGTATTTTATTGAGAATTTATGAATAAAGATCAATAATGCAGAAAAGGAATTGATGGGCGTATGCATGAATTTAACCACTATTAATTGTACATTATTTGTTGTAATTACATATTTTTTGACGTGCATTATAGCTTGGTGCTTACCTTTCAAAGACATAACATTATTAACAACATTTGTTCCGGCTTCAGTTGCAATTTTGCTAACCATTTATAATAAACAGAAGGTAAGGGATCTTTTTAAACTTAGTTCGCCAAAAAACTGTCTATTAGGGTTTATACTTATTCTGGTAAGTATGCTAATTTCCAATGGTCTTTTGTCAATTTATTGCGGTTTTTCATTTTTCCGAGAGTCTTTTACGTTAGACCGTGTAAAGGATTTGAGTGCAGTTTTGAGTCCATTAGTGATGTTATTTGTTTTATTATCAACCTTTGTGATGTGGATCATTATGTCTCTTGGTGAAGAGATCGGTTGGCGTGGCTATCTTTTGAAAAATCTTAAAAGCAAAATATCAAATTTTTATATCAGAGCAATTATTGTCGGTATTATTTGGTCAGTATGGCACATACCAACTTATGTGGTTGCTGGCTCAGCTTTGTGGAAGGATGGCTTTACATTCCCGACTATTTGTGCTTATACCCTTTATATTTGTGCAATGTCTATAATGTTTACCTGGTTGTTTGAAAAAGACAACTCGATTTGGCCAGTAACTATTGCTCATGCAACAAATAATCTTGTGTATAGTGTTTTGAGCATTCTAATGCCGTCTCCTCCTCTGTCAACTTTCGATGCAGTAATTCGCCTTACATTAGGAGCAGCTGGTTATTTCATTGTTGCAATTGGTGTTATTTGGTTTGATAAAGCTCGAGAGCGTCATTTGAGTAATTCATAGTATAAAATTTCGGGGGCAATTCGCATCAGGTGTCATGCAGGTAGCATGACACTGGGATGATGAGGAAGAAAAAGCAAATTTTGCCTTTTACGGTCAATCTATTATACTTAGTAAGACTTCAATAAACTAATGAATTATACTTTATATCTAATTAAATGCACAAGATATTAATAAGAAATAACTACAAACCTTTGGTCGGAAAAATCAAGATTAATGGCTCAAAAAATGCTGTTTTACCAATAATGGCAGCAAGTCTATTAAGTAGCTCCCCGGTAATTTTGCATAATGTACCTGATTTAATTGATGTGCATCTAATGTCTAAGTTGCTTGAAAGTCTTGGAGCAGAAGTGAACTTTATGCACAATAAAAATTATAAAGCGAACCATACTTTGAAAATTGACTGCAGCAATATCAACAATCACGTGATGCCATATAAAACCGCAAGTAAGCTAAGAACTTCTTTTCTAATATTGGGTCCAATGCTTAGCAGATTTGGCAAAGCGAGAACAGCATTTCCTGGTGGATGCAACATTGGAAAGCGTCCCGTTGATATGCATATTAAAGCATTAGAAGAAATGGGAGCTAAAATTGAAATTGACGGCTATAATATAATTGCAACAGTGAAAGGAAAGCTACAAGGAAAAGAAATCACATTTGAGAAAATAAGTGTTGGCGCAACAGAAAATGTAATAATGGCAGCAACATTTGCAGAAGGAGTGACAACAATAAACAATGCTGCAACTGAGCCGGAAGTTCTTGATTTAATAGATTTTCTGAAGAAAATGGGTGCTGATATTGAAATTGATAATACAAAGGTCATAATAACAGGAGTTGAAGCACTAAATGGATGTGTTCATAAAATAATACCAGATCGCATAGAAGCAGGCACCTATGCACTAGCTGCTATAATAACCGGTGGTAAGTTGGAGTTGGAAGGAATAAATCTATCTGATATAAGGTGTATTACAAATGAGTTGGAGACTATAGGAGCTATGGTTGAACTGTATGATGGAGGCATTGTTATTTCCAGAAAAAATGGCTCTATTAAGTCTGCTAACGTTGCGACAGATCCATATCCCAATTTTCCCAGTGATATGCAACCACAACTGATGTCTGCAATGTGCATCGCTGATGGGATATCAGTAATTGAAGAGAACATTTTTGAAAACAGATTTACACATGCAGATGAATTGAGAAAGTTAGGTGCTAATATCAGCATCGAGAAAAGCAAAGCTACTATAAGTGGAATAAAAAGCTTATCTGGAGCTAATCTATATGCTACTGACTTAAGATCAACAGCAGCTTTGGTGCTTGCTTCTTTGGTAGCCGGTGGAGAAACTATAATAAACAATTCACATCATTTATGGAGAGGATATGAAGCAATGCATGAAAAACTCAATTCATGTGGAGCTGATATCTCCATTTCGTCTTGAGGATATTTTATGAATGAAGCAACCAAACGAACTATAGTAAAAGAAATAGATGCAATCTTATATGAAGAACATAAGGTATTAGACCATGGATTTATTCGAGTAGTGGATTATATGGGCTCTGATAGCGCTATAGTTCAAGCTGCTCGTGTTTCTTATGGCAAGGGAACAAAACAGATAAGTCGGGATGAAGCACTTATAAAGTATTTAATGAGACATCATCATACAACTCCATTTGAAATGTGTGAAATTAAGTTTCACGTGAAACTTCCAATTTTTGTTGCAAGGCAATGGATAAGGCATAGAACTGCAAATGTGAATGAATATTCAGCAAGGTATTCAATACTTGATAATGAATTTTATACACCTAAACCAGAACAAGTTGCAAAACAATCTGACAATAATAAACAAGGTAGCGGGGAAGCTTTTGATCCAGATACCTCAAAGGAAATAATAGATTCTCTAATAAATGACTCTAATTTAGTATATTCTCATTATGAAAAATTTATTGAGCAGGGGCTTGCAAGAGAAATTGCCAGAACTAACCTAATGCTTAATTACTACACGCAATTTTATTGGAAAATAGATCTGCATAATCTCCTTCATTTTTTGAAGCTTAGAGCTGATAAGCATGCCCAATATGAAATCAGAGTTTATGCAGAAGTTATGCTGGATATAATAAAAAAATGGGTTCCACTGGCCTACAATGCCTTTGTTGAATATTGCCTAGAATCAGCCTGTATTTCAAGAACTGGTCTAGAAATAATTCGCAAATTAATTAAAGGGGAAAACGTTACTAGAGAAGAAAGTAATATTGGTAAAAGAGAATGGGGCGAGCTGATGTCTATACTTGATAAACAATCTTAAAGATAAAGGCATACGTGTCAATCTCCTCTGTCAGTTAACTCTCGTTCACCAGATTGAATCTTGCTTTTTACATCACATTAACTCATCACTTTTATAGAACATCTCATTAAAATCATTTAGAGTTCCAAAATCCTGACCCTTGATAAACAGGTGATCATTAGCAACATGTGCTTCATCAAGAGTAAACAGCTCGTAATGATGATTGTGAGCGGGCCTAACAATTTCATTATATAAAACCATTACTTGTTCGTAGTTATATCCATCGCCAGCATGATATTTACCACGTACGGTATCATAAAAATTCTTTACATCATCATATGTCACTTGCAGCTCCACCTTATACTTTCCCACTTCAAGAGGACTTCCTGTCTTTATTTTTAAGGGATGTTGTGAATTTGCAACACTGTTAGAAGTTTCTGCTTCAATATCAGAATTTTTATCCATATTTTCTATCACACTTGCCATAACAGTTTCTTGTTCATCTTCTGTTGGTTTTGTTTGTTTTTCAGTCTTATTACTGCTACTGTCAGTTTCCACAGTTACTTTTTTTACTTCTATATCTTTTTGAGCTTTCTCATTACTTTGCTTGTGTATTTCATCTCCATGCAATTTTTCCTGCAGAGCTTTTTTCGTATCAGCATAATCATCACGATTGCTTTGCAAAGCTGGTTTATAACTGCTGCTATCATCCGCTTGCATTTGATCTATATAGTTAGATTCTTCTTCCTGTATAGTATTTTTTGCGTTATCCTCACCAACCGTTCCTTTCTCCCCAGACTTGGCTTCACTCTCTACCACAACTTCTTCGTCTACTTGCTCATCATCAATTGTAAATTCAGTACCTATCTGATTGCTATCTTCCTCCAATTCATTAGATAATTTTTCAGATAGCTGGTCACCACTCAAATATGGTTCCTTTGAATATTTAGCATAATTATGGGGATCGGTTCTGTTTTCTGAATAAAACCCACTTTCAAAGTCTGAGTAGGAGCTTTGATTGAGCACAAAAAATAAGTTTTCATAATTAACCAGCATATCACTATCAGGGCTAACAAAATTTAAATATTCATCGCCTTCCCATTCTGGGTGGTGTCTATACTCTGCTATGTAGTATTTACTAGAGTCGAGAGGTATCTTGTCACCTTCTTCCCCATCAAGTTGTAAAACTACTGCTGAATGCCCATTACCTAAATCATTACCTTTTACCACTTTGAATATTTTAATCTCATCCTTTTCTACAAGTTCTTTTAACTCCTCGTTCTTTTCATTTAACTCTTCCTCCCTTTGTCTTTCTGCTTCTCTCTCTCTTGCCAATCTTTCTGCTTCTTCATCAGCTTTCTTCTGCAGTTGTGAGAATACATTTTGTAATATATCTTGTGTGGTTAAGCTATTTGTGTTGCTTAAAAAATTATCTAACACATTTGATGCAATTGGTGACAATTCACCGTGATCATCAAATACTTTTTCCTTTGCTTTATCATAGTGATTTGGGTTATAGATTGCATACAGAGGATAAAAACCATAATCTGCAATTGACGCTCCGTCAGGTGATAGTTCCATTGAGAATCCATAGTAATTAAGTGGAAGATTGGAGGTTAAATATTTACCGTTATCATCCCTAACGTGTAGCTCACTTCTACCATTGTGCTCACTATATTTGTTGTAGTAGATATAAAAATTCTCATGGTTAAGATTGAAGTGATCATCTAGATTATCGAATTGAATTGTACTGCCAAGCTTCTCGCGCAAAAGATTTTTGCTTTCATCTGTAAGCTTTATATGTGCAGAAAAGTAGTATCGATCTATAGGTTCGCCTTTTTCTATTTCAAAGTTCAAAGTAATCTTGTCGTTGACCATTGGTAGCCTCCACAAATTCTATAAATCATTTTATTTATCAATCATACGGTCTGTACTATGAAAAATGTGTTAAACGTTAAGATTTTCTCTGTACCGATTCATCTATATTGCCAAGCTTAATAAAGTTACAAGCTCTTTAAAACAATGTTAAACTCAATCACTATGGCAAAAACAGTTGACGTATTACTACCACTTCCAATTGATCAGTTATTTTCATATGCAATTGAGGAAAATACTGAGATTTTACTTGGAGATTACGTAGTGGTGCCATTTGGCAAAAAACGCTTAATCGGAATAGTTTGGAAATACAGTGATAAAAGTAACCGAGAATTAAAATTTATTGAGCAAAAAATTGATTTACCAAATATTAGACCAAAATTGATCGCATTTGCAGAGTGGGTTGCGCAGTATAACTTAATACCTGTTGGTATGCTTGCCAAAGTGATAATGGGAGGAGTGTTAAAAGTAAATCACATAGATAAATTGGTTTGTGCTAAGCAGAAGCAGGAAATAAGTGAAATAAGTTGCCAATTAAGCCCTGAACAGCAGGTAGCTAGTGATAAAATAATCAGCAGTTTGAATGAGTATTCAGTGACTTTGCTTGATGGTGAGACAGGATCTGGAAAAACGGAAGTTTATCTCTCTGTGATTGCACAATTGATTAAGAATTACACTGCCGTTCCAAATGCTGCTCAGACTTTACCATCCCAGTGCCCAGAGACACAACTGTACGAACATTGTGATTTGGGTCTACCAAGAGGGTGTTATCCGAGTAGCCTGACACTGGGATCCAGTTTTTCATATAACCTCATTACAAATGTTTATTTTAACTTAAAACCAATACCTAATTTACAATCAAAATTCCTGGATTCCAGTGTCAAGCGCTGGAATGACACCTTTATACTCAAGGCAAAACCCACTGTAACATTTAGCATACCGTCTTTGCCACGTACTAGTATGACACCAGAATATGTTGAAATGACATCAGGAGAAGGTAATACACAAATTTTAATCCTCCTACCTGAAATTGTTTTAACTTCACAATTGGTAAATCGTGTTCGCGGTCAGATATCAAAAAACTTAGTTGAATGGCACTCAGGACTCACTCCAAAAACTCGCCGGAATAATTGGCTCAATATAGCAAGTGGAAATGCGCAGATAATTATTGGTGCACGATCAGCACTTTTTTTGCCTTATAAAAACCTAAAATTGATTATCGTTGATGAAGAGCACGACTCATCTTTTAAACAAGAACAGGGAATTATATATAATGCTCGAGATATGGCGATAATCTTAGCCAAATTTGAAAATATTCCGATTATTTTATCATCAGCTACTCCACTGCTTGAAACGATTCATCATGTTAAAAACGGGAATTACAATCATGTAAAGCTAACTAAACGATTTGGTGGTGCAGAATTGCCACTCATTAAAGTAGTAGATATGAGGAACAACAAGCAATGGATCTCCTCTGAGCTTTTTGAAAGCATCAAACAAACCATAGAGAAAAAACAGCAGGTTATGCTTTTTCTAAACCGCAGAGGGTATGCACAACTGGCAATTTGTAAAAAGTGTGGATATAAAATTTCCTGCTTAAATTGTGCTGTTTGGCTTACATATCACAAGAAAAAAAATGCTCTTTTGTGCCATCATTGCTCTTATCAATTAAAACTTCCAGAGAAATGCTCTAATTGCCAAAGTGAACAGCCATTGTCCCTCTACGGCATAGGAATTGAAAGGTTGCTTGAAGAAATGGTGAAATTAATACCAAACGCAAAAACTGCGATGATAAGCAGCGATCAGAAGTCGGTTAGTAACGTAATTGACTTGATATTGAAAGAAGAGGTGAACATTATAATCGGCACACAAATAATTGCTAAAGGGCACAATTTTCCCAAATTAACTTTGGTTGGAGTAATGAATGCAGATTTGAGTCTCGAAAATTCTGATTTGAGAGCAGCGGAAAAGACGTATCAATTATTGCACCAAGTTGCAGGCAGATCAGGAAGGTTTAATGAAAAAGGAATGGTAATAGTGCAAACCAATAATCCTGAAAGTTCAATAATAAAAGCATTGCTGCATCAAAAAAGAGACTCATTTTATGAAATCGAACTTAAGTCAAGACGCGAAGCCAAAATGCCACCATTTAGCAGATTAATAGCGCTTATAATCTGTGGTAAGAATCAGATTGCAACACAAAAAGCAGCGAATGAAATAGTAAAATCTCTTCTCTGTCATTCAAGTAGCTCAACTATTTGTATCCAGGAAAAAAATGTAGGTGTAGACAAAAAGGAATTTGAAATTCTTGGCCCATCACCAGCAGCGATAAATTTTTTAAATAATAAGTATCGGTATAGGGTATTATTAAAAATACACAATAAGCATAGTCTATCCATACAAAAAAAGCTGAAATATTGGATTAAAAATTGTAACTTGAATTCGAGTATTGCAGTGATAATAGATGTTGATCCTGTGAGTTTTTTTTAACGAGTTTATTTATATTCGTTAAGCCTTCTTGCCAATTACCACAACATTCTCACTGGGAAAAAAATAATCAGGTACAGCCATATTTTTCGGTGCAGGACCCCCAATTACTCGACCTGATGTATCATAATATGAACCGTGGCAAGGACAGAACCAACCATTACCATCTCTTGTAGCGTGGTCAACCGGTACACACCCAAGATGTGTACATATTCCAAGCATAATTAACCATTCGTCTTTTCCTTCGTATACTCTCTGCTCATCTAATTGAGGATCCCTCAAGCTCTTCACATTCACAGCTCTTGCAGCCTCAATTTCTTGCTTTGTGCGTCTACGAATGAATACTGGTTTACCTTGCCACTTTACTTTTACTCCCTGTCCTTCCTGCATTCCAGACAAATTCACCTCCACTGTGGAAGTTGCTAGAACTTCAGCAGAAGGATTCATAGATTTAACCAGTGGCCAAAGTCCGCTTGCAGCTCCTATACCTGCCATAGCGCATGTAGTTAATGTTATAAAATCTCTCCTACTCTTATTTTTAGTAAGATCTTTAACAGGAGGTGTTTTTTTATCCTCTTTGTCTGCCAGTGGTTTTTTATTTTTAGTTAATTTTTTGTCCATTGATCTTTACTTAGCCATAAGTATATATTTTAATTTAAATACTGCGTATTAATCAACAAAAACTTGCGCTTTTTGTTTAACCTATACTACGGTTAAGAAGCGATAGAGTTTTCAACTTCAAAAATACTATCTTCAGTGGAATCAGGATCTTCAATTTTCGCTACTGACACCACTTTTTCTCTACTTTCTGTTTTAAACAGAGTGACTCCTTGAGTGCTGCGTCCTGCAATTCTAATCTCATTGACCGAAATGCGAATTAACTTTCCTTTATCTGTAATAAGCATTATATTATCACCCTGCTCAACTGGAAAACTAGCAACAACATTACCGTTTCTGCTAGTAGTAAGAATATTGGTGATACCAACACCACCCCTGTTAGTTACTCTATACTCATACGCAGAAGTTCTTTTACCAAAGCCATTTTCAGTAATAGTTAATATAAACTCCTCATTCACTGCAAGTTTTAAGAATAATTCGTTATCTATTCCTAAATCATTCAAAGTCTTTTCCAATTTAGAATCAATGGAGTTATTAATTGCAGTCCCCAGTCTTTTTGCAAGTGGAACTTTTAAGTAAAGTTCTTTTGTTTCTGTTGCTACACCTATCCCATTTAATATGGTCATGGATATCACGCTGTCATTCTTTACAAGTTTGATACCTCTTACGCCATCTGAATTGCGACTCTTAAATTGACGCACATCACTTACAACAAATCTGATACTTTTTCCAAGCGTTGTTGAAAGTAAAACATGGTCAATTTCATTACATACCTTAACCGATACTAATTTGTCTCCTTCATCGAGCTTTATTGCTATTTTCCCATTGCTTGGAATATAGTGAAAGTCCGCTAAGGAGTTACGCCTTATGTTTCCATAGGCAGTAGCAAAAACTATGTTTTGATTTTTGTCATTTTCACTTGGCAATGGCATGATATTAGTTATAGTTTCACCATCGCTAAGCGGAAATATGTTAACAAGTGCTCTTCCACGTGCGGTTGGCTCTGCAAGAGGTAACTTATAAACTTTTAATCTATAAACTCGACCAATGTTAGAAAAGAATAAAAAGCTAGTATGGGTATTTCCAACAAATAATTCTGTGATTACATCCTCTTCTTTTAATCCCTGTCCTAGCTTTCCTTTTCCACCACGACGCTGAGTTCTGTAGTGAGAAAGTTTTACACGCTTGATATAACCATTCATAGTTACGGTTATCACCATATCCTCTTGTGGAATTAGATCTTCAGCTTCAATGTCCGCGTCTGACTCTTCTATTGAAGTTTTTCGCGGCACAGCAAATCTGTTCTTTATTTCTTGTAGATTGTTTTTTATTTCTTTCATCAACTTCTCTCCTGAGCCAAGAAAAGCGATATATTCTTTTATCAGGTTGATCATTGAACTTAGCTCAGCTTCTAATTTGTCTTTTTCAAGGCCTGTTAAACGCTGCAGTTTCATATCAAGGATAGCTTTAATTTGTAGTTCAGTTAATCTATACACTCCATCTTTCAAAAAGCTTGCGCTATCTGAAATCAACTCGATAATAGTATTGATTTCATTCGAAGTTTTCCATTCTTTATTTAAAAGTTCTCTACTTGCTTCCGCAGGATCTTTTGCACCGCGGATGATTTTTATCACTTCATCTATGCTGAGGACCGCAATGTAGAGCCCTATATATATATGAGCTTTTTCCCTCGTTTTTCTTAGACGAAATTCTGTTCTCCTGATTAATACTTCTTTTCTAAAATCAACAAAAGCAGTTATGATTTCTTTCAATGACATCAAAGCAGGCCTGTTGTTATTGAGCACTAAAGTGTTAACACTAAAACTACTTCTTAGTGGAGTTAGCCCCAATATTTGATTAAGTATAAAACTTGCTTCAGCATTTCTTTTGAGGTCAATTACTACTCTAATACCAGACTTATCGGACTCATCCCTAATTTCTGTTATACCATCAATTCTTTTTTCTTTTACAAGCTCACCTATCTTCTCAATTAATTTTACTTTATTTACCTGGTAAGGTATTTCATCAATCACTATTGCTTGCCTATCTTGTGGCAGATCTTCTATATGAGTCTTGCCTTGCACAACAATTGATCCACGACCAGTTGCAAATGCTGATCTTATTCCAGACCTTCCAAGAATTGTGCCCCCAGTTGGAAAATCCGGCCCTGGCATCACTTCAAGTAACTCATCCAAAGTAACTTCAGGATTATTTACATATAATATACAAGCATCTATTATTTCTCCAAGATTATGAGAAGGAATATTGGTTGCCATACCAACTGCAACACCACTTGCACCGTTTACCAATAGATTCGGAAACTCTGCAGGCAGCACAACTGGTTCTGTTTCATTTCCATCGTAGTTTGGCCTAAAATTAACTGTATCTTCATCAATATCATTCAGTAAAAAGTGCGACACTTTTTGAAGTCTTGCTTCTGTGTATCGCATTGAAGCTGGTGGATCTCCATCTATCGAACCAAAGTTACCTTGCCCATCAACAAGTGGTAAAAGAAGAGAGAAATCTTGGGCCATTCTAACCAAGGAATCGTAAATAGCTGCATCACCATGTGGGTGATATTTCCCCATTACATCCCCAACTATACGAGCTGCCTTTTTATATGGCTTACCGGCATCGAATCCAGCTCTTGACATTGCATATAATATGCGCCTGTGAACAGGTTTAAATCCATCCCGCACGTCAGGTATAGCCCGGCTTATGATAACGCTCATTGCGTAGGAAAGATAAGAATCTTCCAGCTCTTTTACTATTGAGATTGGTACTATATTATCCTGCATTTTCTATACTTTAATTGAAGTAATTAATAATACTAACATTCAGTTAAGCAAATGGGCAATGACAGACTTGAACTGCCGACCTCCTCGGTGTAAACGAGATGCTCTACCAGCTGAGCTAATTGCCCCTTTAGATCTAATTCTATAGCTCAATATTATTATTGTAAACAAAAATAGCAATAAATTGTATCCGTTCAGCAGAGTGGCAAAATAGGTAGACAAGGTGATCTAAAAAGATAATCATAGAGTAAATGTGAGGTAAGTCCTTACAATAAATGGTGTCATCCAAGTAGCCGACACTGGGATCCAGAAAAAAGAATGGTGTCATTCCAGTGCTTGACACTGGAATCCAGCTTTTTCATAATCATTAAAACGTTGTATTTTTACATAAAACAGCTATTTTTATGCTCGCCAACTTAATAAAATTCCTGGATCCCAGTGTCAAGCACTGGGATGACACCCTCCTGATGGGCCAAAATCACAATGTTCGTACAGTTATGCATTTGTTGTGTAAATTACCTTTGCAAACAAATGTTCGTACATCTGTGTTTCACACACTTTGCTTCAATATTTGCACATTAGCCACTCCCTTGAACAGATACGATAAATTAGATTTAGGTGAGCTATAAGCTTTTATGAAATCTTTGAGTGCGTGCTGTGAAGTTTTATAAATTTTAGTCTTGCTGTCACTTTGTATAAAGGTATTTTTTCACTCACATCTTTCGAAGTTGTAGCCATGTTCAACAATTTTAAGTAGAATATTGTAGCATTTTGAAAATCTGAAAGTTTATCTAGAATAACAGCTAAATTATAAGTATAAAAAATATTGTTTTCATCGAGGGAAATAGCAGTTATCATATACTCTTTACCTTTTACATAATCCTCCTTTTTCATATAGATCATACCTAAATTTGCTAATAAAGGAGCATAATTTTTATGTATATCATACAATTTTAACATTTCACTCAACGCCAGATCAGGATTATATTGTGAGATTATCGTCAGAAAATTTTTTAATATGTAAGGGTTACTAGGGTGTTCTTTTAACAGTCTTGTGTAAATCTCTACAGCTTTTTTGTATTCTTTATTAGCGTAATAAATATTTCCCAATCCAATTAAAGCATTTTTATGATAAGGAAACTTTGCAATGATCTGATTAAGGAGAGAAATAGCTGTTTCATTATCTCCTGATTCAAAGGAATCTTTTGCTTTTTTTAAAGTAGAGTATATGTCAAAACTCTTGCCAGAATTCTGCGCAATTTTGATGTTAAATTTATCACTTTTTCTCTCAATAACATCAAGATCTTTATATTTTTTATCAGCTTTTATATGCTTGACAACACTATCAAAGGCCTTCTGTATCTCCAAATTTTCACTAGCATAGGTAACAGAAGACCTCCATAAAATCACAACGCAAATTAACATGCAGATAAACATAGGTCCTAGTGTTGTGGCATTGGCTGCAGCGTGTAACCAGTAAACCTTATTTCTTTGAGCTATATGCAACACATTACAAATTCATAAATGCTAAATTACCTATCTCATACAATAATAAAGATATTATTAATTAGCGGGACGAACATGCTGTGTAGCCTTTCAGAATGCATTTATCTTTTGTCTTCCATATTTCGCTTTATTTCCACAAAAATGCTTCAATTTATCTTAACATTTTGTCAACTACCTTTGTAGATTTAAAAGGGCATTTTTACATATTCCATATGGCTGCCAGTTGCACCCCTCACATGCGTACTCGAATTTCTCTAAAGACATTTTCTCCCTAATCTTTTCTACCGCTTCACTCCAGGTCAAAGTCTCGCCAATTTTAATTCCTAAAATTTCCATATGCCTTCTATCTAGCTCTAAAACTTTAGCTTGTTCGGTGCATTTACCTTGTTTAGTCTGGTTTGGGCAAGCACTACAAATACTATCAAGGTTACCAACTACTTCGATTTGAGTACTAACCACTTCACTTGCTATCTTCCTATAATTTTCTACAAAACCCTGCGAATACCCATATCCCCGAAACGCGAGGGTGCACATAAAATGATGAGGGCGAAATTTTATCATTTTTTCAAATATTGCAAAGCTGCTACAAGTAGAAAAATTTTTATCAAACCAGGAAGGATAAATGGTAAAACACCCACCATTATTGCTTGTCCCAGACCCAAGTAAACAGCAAGCCAACTAACACCACAAATAAAGATTACAACTGTACCAGCCAGACAACTTAAAGAATTACACACAAATGATTTATATTTAGAGTTCAGTAATTCATTTACTTTGCTCATTACCATAACAGCAGCTAAACAGCCAATTAAATATCCACCTGTTGGTCCAAGGAGAGCGTGATAACCACCAGAAAAATTTGCAAGAACAGGCAATCCTGCTGCACCAAGTGATAGATATGTAAGCACAGAATAGAATGCTGTTCTGCGGTTAAATTTAAGCCCAATAAGCATTACTCCTAAAGTTTGCAATGTGATAGGCACAGGCTGCAATGGTATACTTATTTGAGCCATCAAGAATAAAAGTAAAACGCAAGACAATATTTCAGCCAGTGTTGATCTGCTGCTAGATTGTGTTATAAACATACCTTCCCAATAAAAATAACTTATTAAATGTAATATATGTGTATGAGAGGTTTTGCAATTTAAATTTTGCTTATATTGTGCTACAATGAATTATTTATGCACTATTAAATTAAAAATGATGAGTAAACAAGATCTATTATCGTTGATGAAAGCAAGACACAGCGGACGTTCATACGATCCTACAAGAGCAATATCTCAGGAAGACATGGATATTTTAATGGAAGCTGTAAGGCTGACTCCCTCATGTTTTGGTGATGAACCCTGGAGATACGTAATATGCAACAAACAGAACAATCAAAGCGCATGGGAAAAGCTGCTAAATTGCCTTGATGAATCTAATCAAAAATGGGCAAAAGATGCACAAGTGTTAATCATATCTTTAAGCGCTAAGAATTTCCGCAAATCTGATAAAGGTGAAAATTTTTGGGCTAATCACGATACTGGTGCAGCGAATTATGGACTTATGTTACAAGCTGCAGTTATGAACTTAATGGCCCATCAAATGGGTGGATTTGATAGAGATAAAATAGTGAAAGAGTTCAATATACCCAATGACTTTAACGTAATATCAGTGATAGCGGTTGGTTACGAAGAAGAGGGTGCTGAAACAAGTAAGAAGAAAAGAAGACCAATAGAAGAAATATTTTTTTATGATGAGTGGCCAAAATTCTGAAAATTTTATCAAAATGCACGGCACTGGTAACAATTTCGTTATCATAGACTCACGTTCAACAAACAATTTAGACTGGAACCATAGACAAATTGCTGATCAAAGCAGTTGTGATCAAGTGATAATTATAACAATGTCTAATGCTGCAGACTGTTTTATGCATATCTATAATGCTGATGGCAGTCGAGCTGAAATGTGCGGAAACGCAGCACGCTGTGTTGGATATTTGATAATGTCAGAAAAAGGTGCTGAATACTCCATTATTGAGCTAACAAGCAAACGCATTTTAGAGTGTTTTAAAGTGGGTGATAAATCCATAAAGGTTAACATGGGTAAACCTTTGCTAAAATGGCATGAAATTCCCTTATCTACTGAGTGTGACACTCTTCACTTACCTATAGAGCTTGAAATGCTAAAAGATCCTGTTGCAGTAAATATTGGCAATCCTCACATAGTTTTTTTTGTTGATAACATAAGTGAAATACCATTGCGAAATTTAGGACCAAAGCTAGAAAATCACGCATTATTTCCTCGGAAAATTAATGTTAGTATTGCACAAGTTGAAAAGTCTGGAGAAATAGCTTTAAGAGTTTGGGAAAGAGGTACAGGCATTACTGCATCATGCGGTAGTGCAGCCTGTGCAGCACTTGTTGCATCCACACTACGTGGATATCTGGTTGCCCAACAGACTTCAGTAAATTTACCAGGAGGCAAGTTATTAATCGAATGGGCAAATAACGTATTCATGACCGGTGATATAGGGTTTTTGTGGCCCTAATTCTAGTGATGCATTACTTCCAATACCTTCTTACCAATTACTGCAGGGGTTTCAGCAATTGCAATTCCAGCGCTCCGCATAACTTCTAGTTTTGCACCAGCACTTCCACCGCTGGAAGAGATGATTGCTCCAGCGTGTCCCATACGTCTTCCTGGAGGTGCCGTTTGGCCTGCTACAAAACCAACGATTGGCTTTTTAGTTTTTTCTGTTTTCACAAAATGTGATACATCTTCTTCTTCGTTTCCACCTATTTCACCAATAACTACAATACCATGAGTATCGTTATCTTTTAAAAAGAGCTCCATACAGTCGACAAATGTTATACCATGAACTGGATCCCCCCCAATTCCGATACACGTGGATTGACCAAGACCAACAGCGGTTGTTTGTGCTACTGCCTCGTAAGTTAAAGTTCCGGAGCGAGACATAATTCCTATGTGTCCACGCTTATGGATATGGCCAGGCATAATTCCTATTTTGCATTCTTCAGGGGTAATAATTCCCGGGCAATTGGGACCAATCAATCGACTTTTTGAGCCGATAAGCGCACGCTTAACTTTCACCATATCAAGTATAGGAATGCCCTCTGTAATACAAATTATCAATTCTATTTTTGCATCTATTGCTTCAAGTATTGCAGCAGCAGCAAATTTAGCAGGTACATATATAACTGTAGCATTTGCACCGGTTTTTTCTTTGGCTTCTGCTACAGTATTAAAAACCGGTAAATTAAGGTGAGTGCTCCCACCCTTTCCAGGAGTTACACCTCCCACCATTTTCGTTCCGTAATCAATTGCTTGCTCTGAATGAAATGTGCCTTGTGCGCCAGTAAAACCCTGGCATATTAATCTTGTATCTTTGTTTACTAAAACGGACATGCTTTATTTTACCTCTTTTACTATCTTTTGCGCAGCTTCATCTAGCTCATCTGCAGCAATAATATTTAATCCTGACTCTTCTAAAATTTTTTTTCCTTCTTCAAAATTAGTACCTGATAATCTAACCACTAGAGGAACTTTAATGCTCATTTCTTTTGCAGCCGCAACAATTCCACTTGCGATAATATCGCAACGTATTATACCACCAAATATGTTAACCAGAATTCCTTTTACGTTGCTATCAGACAATATGATTTTAAATGCTTCAGTTACAGTTTCTTTACTCGCTCCACCACCAACATCCAAAAAGTTAGCAGGCTCTGCTCCGTAGTATTTTATTATATCCATTGTTGCCATAGCAAGACCTGCACCATTTACCATGCAACCAATACTGCCATCCATTTTGATGTAACTGAGCCCATACTTTGAAGCCTCTATCTCTTCTTTCACTTCCTCATCATAATCACGAAGTTCCATAATTTCTGGGTGACGATATAAAGCATTATCATCGAAATTAATTTTTGCATCGAGCGCAATAAAATCTCCAGAATTTGTTTCAACCAGTGGATTAATTTCAATTTGGCTCGCATCAGTTGCAATAAACGCATCATATATTTTTTTTGCAATGTTCGATATCTTTTCTATTTGTTCTGGACTCAAATGAAAACTGCTGCTTAACTTGCTGCTATCAAAACTTGTAGCAGGATCAATATCAAATTTCACAATTTTTGCAGGAGAATTTTTTGCCACTTCTTCGATGTCCATTCCACCTTCTGAGGAAAATATGAATATTGGCCTACTGAGCTTCGGGTCGATTACCAGGCTTAAATAATACTCTTTCTTAATGCTTGAGCCTTCTTCAACGTACACTTTTCTTACTTGCTGCCCGCTTGGCCCTGTTTGATGAGTAACTAAAGTCATACCAATCATGTCCTTTACAAACTGTTGAGCTTCTTCAACTGACTTTGCTAGCTTTACGCCACCGGCTTTACCCCTACCACCTGCATGAATTTGAGCTTTAACTACAAACACGTCAGATTTTAATTGACTTACTTGAGTCTTTACTTCTTCTGCAGATGTAGCAACAAAACCTTTTGGCACTGGGACATTAAACTTATGCAAAACTTCTTTCGCTTGATATTCGTGAATATTCATAAAATAACCAATGATAAACTATTAACTTGAGTACAAACTACCAACCATAACGTTGCCTTCTGCACTCTTGTTGGTACCTCTTTTTTTTAGCTTCAGCTTTCTTTTTAGCTCTTTTTTCTGATTTTTTTTCATGATATTGTTTTTTCATTTTCAACCCTCTTCCTTCCTTTTGAATTGTTTTTTTCAATACTGGAAGAGCTCTGTCTACATCACCATAATGGACTGATACTTCTGTCAAACTCTATACCTCCTTCGGTAATCATTTCAAAATCTATTTATAAATTAGAAAATTAACATTGTCAATTATTTTATAAACTTGAGCGTTAAAATGTAATATGCCATAATTTACATGGTAAATAATGTCATTCCAGTGTCAGCTACTTGCTTACTGATGGAGATTGCTCTTATGTTACAGCGTTCTTACAATTATACTAACATCGGGGCGGAGAGATTTGAACTCCCGACCCTTTGGTCCCAAACCAAATGCGCTACCAGGCTGCGCTACGCCCCGACTTCTTTACTCAGAGTATCAATAACTCAGGCAAAATGCAAGATTCATTTGTTTACTTTAGAAAAAATATAATATGAGATTTAATATTATCTTAGAATATGTTTTTTATTAGCTCCTCTTTAACAACAGACTGCTTCGTAGAAAGTCTACAGGGTTTTTGTGCGCGCGACACTGAACCAGATTTCTTTATGACCCAAACCTTAGTCATATTTAAAAATCTAGCTACACCAATTGGTGAAAGTGAGTGCAGCAACTACAGCAGTATCGACCCTTAAAATTCTTTTTCCTAGACTCAATTTTTGACAAAACTTATCGGCAAGATCAAGTTCATAAGATGAAAAACCACCTTCAGGGCCAACAATAATAGCAACATTTTTTTTGCCTTTCAGCACTTTGTCAGCTTTACCTGTTTCATCACACAAAACAAAATTTTTACTCTGGGAATCAGGTAACTCACAAAAGTTAATAGGAGGCAAAATCTCTGGTATACTTATCCTACCTGATTGTTCCGCTGCTTCGATTGCTTGTAATTTTGCTCTACTTAGGTTAATATTTTTTACCACTGTACGTTCCGTTGAAATAAATTGAATGCAGATTACTCCCATTTCAGTTGCCTGTCTTACTATGTTGTTCAAAGCAGCACTTTTTACCATGGCACAATACAGGTATAAATTTTCCTCATATTGCTGTTGTTTAGTGCATTCTTTGGGTGTAACTTCTGTCAATTTACGCGATATATTAACTACTTCTCCTAACCATTCTCCATCTTTTCCATTAAAAAGAGAGAGATTATCATACTTCTTAAGCCGCATTACATTGCAAATATAGTGACTTTGTTGTGGATTAAGTGCTAAACTCACGCCTTGTGATAAAGCTTCTTCAACATAGAGCCTAATTTTTCCCATTCAAAACTTTAATTATATTCTACTTGAGTGACTCTTACGGGATTTGAACCCGTGTTACCACCGTGAAAGGGTGGTGTCCTAACCACTAGACGAAAGAGTCAACTTGAATCTAACTAGGTTATATCGATTACATATATAAAGTCAATTCAATTATTTTGAATCACATAGTTAGAGGGATATATCAGTAATCTTATATCGACAGCCTCCTATTACTCCATGCTCAATACTCACTGAACCTATCTCAGATTTAGGAGCTAATTCTAATTGTTGTTCAACTTTTGTATCGGAATCATAGCCAGAATCTCTACGCTCATATTTCTGCCTTATTTCTTCTACACTAAAGCCAGCCTTGGTCTTAATTTTTTGATCATTAGTCTGTTGCTGACTTATCGACTTATTAGCACTTAGCTCATTTAGCTTCACTTGCCAATCATTCACTTTATCTTGCACTCACCCATGGCAAGTTCCAGAATTAGCTTTTATGTCTTTTGCTTTTCTTTCTGCTCTTTTCTTGGACAAATCTACCCTAGCATAAATAGGTTCTGACGACTGTTCTGGCTCTTTCTGTTTTAGGCTAGTAGGCTTTTTTTGTTCTGAAAGATCATCTATAGTGCAATAAATAGGTTCTTCTGATATACTCAAATAACCACTATCTTCCAATGATAAATTTTCAGTGGATTTTTTATGTGAATCATATATTTCAGCATAAATAGATTCTTCTGATACACTCAAATAACCATTCTCCCCTAATGAGTTACTAACCTTAGCATCATACACCTCAGCGTAAATTGGCTCTTTTGAAGGCAAAGCATCATAATTAGTGCTCTTTGGCTTATACTCAAAAGTTCTAGAAGGTTTTTGAGGTGGTATTACATTGTTGTTCACCTCAGCGTACATAGTTATTGGCTCATATTCAGAGGTTCTAGGAGGTTTTTGTTGTATAGCTTCAACATTCAAATCATCTGTAGAATAATACTCTGCGCCTTTTCCTAGTAAAAAGGAAACTGTGGGGTGAAGAATTATCTCTGCTGGTAAGTTTTTCTCACTATCCAATTTTAGATTTTTTGATTCTGCTAAACTCTCAATAACACGAATTATAACATTCTTTCCATTCTCATCTATTGAGTGGATATCAGCTCCACGATTAATCAGCAATTCCATTATTTTGTGATCTGTAGCATGTCCTAAAGCCTGATTTAAAGCTTGATTATTATTTATATCAAATGATCCTGTATTCTTGAGAGACATAGTCTTTGAAAAGAATTTTCTAAAACTATTTAATGCATCATAGAGAATTAGAGTCAGTTTAACACCTTTTATGTCATTGTTTTTGACAGATTTAATTAAAAAATTATCTATTATGCCCATGATTATACCCCCTATATAAAAGCTCACTACCATGGTACAATTTTAAACTATGATGATTTATTTTCTACTAATAGCAGCTCTCTATAACCACTTAACAAGTGGTGGCATTGACATCATAATTGCATCTGGATTGCCGTCAGTCATTAAACCAAACCTTGTGCCACGATCGTATAACAGATTGAATTCTACATATCTGCCACGTTTTCTTAATTGATTTTCTCGTTGTTCTTTTGTCCAAGATTTTTGTATATGTTTACGTATGATGTGCAAATAAATTTCCAAAAAGGCTTCACCTACTGCTTTTGTGAACTCAAAATCGTTTTCCCAGTTGCTAGAACTCAGATTATCATAGAAAATGCCACCAATACCACGCGGCTCTTTTCTGTGTTGTAAGAAAAAATAGTTGTCACATTGCTCTTTAAATTTTGGATAATATCCGGTGTCAAATCTATCACATGTCATTTTGATTGATTCATGAATATACTTGCAATCTTCTTCATTTTTATATATTGGCGTAAAATCCATTCCTCCACCAAACCATTGTTTTGAAGTATATATCAGCCTTGTGTTCATATGTGCTGCAGGGATAAGGGGCGATTGCATATGAGACACTAAAGATATACCGCTTGCCCAGAACTCTCCGTTACTTTCACTTGCACCAGGAATTTCATTAATGGCTGAATCTGCAAATTTCCCGTGTACTTTTGAAACGTTTACTCCAACTTTTTCAAAAACATTACCAAAAATAATTGTAGATTCACCACCTCCACCACCTGGGCGATCCCACTTTCTCTTTTCGATTTTTGGCTCTGCGGATGATTGTTTTTCAATTAATAAGAAAGATTCTATAATCTTATCTCTTAGTGCACAGAACCATTTAAATGCTTGTGTTTTTTGTTTTTCCATAATATCCTCTTGCTAGCTTATTAACATTGTTATATCTGATATTTAAGGAACTTAATTAGATTTGGATGATAATTATCTATCAAAGACGTTAATAAATCTATAATAATTAAATCAATATAATAGAACATTTTCGTATGTACAACAATGCCAAGTAACAATAATGAATAAAAGATACATAGATAACAAAAAAGAGAACAGGGTTGACTTCATACTAAGAAATTATGGAATGTCAATTGTTGTGATGGCAGTTATTATGCTCTTACCTCCAGTAGCAATATCGATACTCTACTTTTTTGATATATATAGTCAGCATATTAATATAGAGATTAATTTATTAGTTAGCATTCTAACAACTCTCTTTATGATGTATAATGTAAAACGCTACAGATACCTACTTAATACTATAGAATTTCAAAATGCAATATTTGCAAATGCACTAAATCATAATACAGAATTTTGCCTTATTTTACATAAAGATGAAGGTATTATTTATGCTGATGCAAGGTTCTACGAAAGGTTTAAAGATCATATAGATGATGACATTACGTTAGACAAGATTCTTGAAATAGGAGATGTTTCAGAAGCAGACAAAAAAGTACTCTATCATGCACTAAAAAATAACTCTTCTGTACAGGTATGCATTTCCTTAAACAAGAAGAATAGAGTATCTAACTTTCTTTTGCTCTTTGAGCCGATACCAGATAATCCCCAAATTGCTATAAATAGTAATAAGATTTTAAATTTATCATTAGTGCCAATAGCAAGGCCAGATGGGTATTTTGTATTAAAAGCAACACAGATAAACAAGGAGCAGATATATGAAGAGTTAATAGAAAAACACAGCATAGGAACTTACATTGCAAATGCCAAAGGGGTGATTTTATCTGTAAATAAAAGATTTTTAGACATATTTGAACTAAAAAAACTGGAAAAAGGTAGCTCAATCAGTGATTTTATATCTCAATCTAAATATAACAATACAACAACCGATAATGAAATTTTGTTTTTTACTATAAGTGGTATTCCATTCAAGGCTTATATGAGCACTGCTATATTTTGTGATAAATACAACCATAGCTATATATATGGCTTTATAACACCAACCGAATCAAATATTGTTGATTATCAATTACACCCTTGTTTTGCAAATTCATCAATTGCTATTGCACAATGTGACATAAACGGCAACTTTGTAAAGAAAAATACGGCACTAATAAAGCTTGCAGGGTCAGATAATAATTCAATCTTTACGTTGATATTGGATAGTTATCATGTGAAAATACGTGAATATTTTTCGAGTAATAGAATAAATAATGCGTCTTTTGATGTACAGCTCAACGGCGGTAATAACATAAAAATATATTTCAATAAGTTTCTTCATAATAAAATGATCTTCATACTTTGTTATTTTATTGACAATACTGAACACAAAAACCTAGAGATAAAGCTTGAGCATTATCAAAAGATGCAAGCTATAGGGCAGTTAGCAGGTGGTATTGCGCATGATTTCAACAATATATTGACTGGGATAATAGGATTTTGCGATTTGCTTTTACTCCAACACTCAGCTGGTGACCCATCTTTTGGAGATATAATACAGATACAGCAAAATGCAAAGCGTGGATCAAATTTAGTAAGACAATTGCTTGCTTTCTCAAGAAGACAGACCTTGCAGCCAAAAATTATTGATGTAAATAATACTATAGCTAATCTTTATGAAATGATAAAAAGATTAATAGGTGAAAATATAAAATTTAATATTTATTATGGTAGAGACTTGGGTGCTGTTAGGGCTGATCAAGGGCAATTAGAGCAAGTTATACTTAACTTAGCAGTCAATGCTAGTGCTGCTATGGAAAAGGGCGGAGAATTAACTATACGAACCTTTAATCAAAAGATTGACTCATTAAATTCTACACCTCAGGATATGTTTTCTCCAGACAAGGAAGCGATTGAACATGGAAATTATGTTGTGATTGAAGTAATTGATACTGGATGTGGAATGACGAGTGATACAACTGAAAAGATCTTTGATCCATTTTTTTCTACCAAAGATATTACCTCTGGTACAGGTCTTGGCCTCTCTACTGTATATGGCATTATTAAACAAACTGAAGGATACATCTATGTTGCTAGCAAAGTAAATCATGGAACTAAATTTAGCATATTTTTGCCCATGGTTTACATATCAGATGAAAATGATAGAGAGGAAGATAGTGAAGAAACAGAAAAACCGGTAGTAAGTGAAATTAAAGGTAATGGTATAATTTTATTAATCGAAGATGAAGATTCAGTAAGGGAATTCATCTCTAAAGCACTCAAAAGAAAAGGATTTGATGTAATAGAAGCAAGCATAGGCATCGAGGCGCCAGAAATAATCAGTAAAAAAAGTCAACATATAGATCTTATAATCACTGATGTAATCATGCCAGAGGTGAGCGGCCCAGAAATAGTTAAAGAAGCATTGATCCATAGGCCAAATATCAACGTTATTTTTATTTCTGGGTATGCAGAAGATGCTTTTTTAAAGAGTGATGACATCAATATAGAAGATTTTCACTTTTTGCCAAAACCATTCACTCTGAATGAATTAGGAAACAAGGTTCAAAGTGTGTTACACAAAGCAAAAAAGACAGCCTAATTTTAGTGTGGTTAGCAACAAAAAAATTTTCTAATGCAAAAGTTTCTTGCATATATACAATAGAATTATTTTATACATAAGATAAAAGGCGTGAGCAAGATTATTGCAATAGTAAATCAAAAGGGTGGAGTTGGCAAAACCACAACTAGTATAAATTTGTCGACAGCCTTTGCTGCTGTGGGAAAAAGCACTTTATTGGTAGATCTTGATCCTCAAGGAAATGCTAGCACCGGACTCGGGATTTCTTATCGTAGTAGGGAAGAAAAAAACATATACAAAATACTACTAAGCAGCGAAAATAAATTGATAGAATCGGCAATTTTCAATATAAAGGAAATTCCGAATTTATCGCTAATTTCGTCAGTAGTTGATTTGTCAGCTGCAGAAATTGAATTATCGCAACTTGAGCGAGGAAAATTCGTACTAAAAAGCGCATTGGAGAAGATACGCGATAATTATGAGTATATAATCATCGATTGCCCTCCATCACTTGGGCTTCTGACCATAAATGCTTTGACTGCTGCTAATTCTATTATTGTTCCTCTTCAGTGTGAATTTTTTGCTCTGGAAGGATTAAGCCATTTAGTTAAAACTGTGGAGCTAATAAAAAGGAATAACCTAACCCCTTTTTTGGCAATAGAAGGGATAGTGTTAACAATGTATGACAGGCGCAACAAACTCAGTGAACAGATTAAAAACGATATTTGCCAGTATTTAAATGATAAAGTATACAAAACTATCATCCCATTGTATGAGACTGTTATTCCACGTAACGTACGGTTATCAGAAGCGCCTTCTCATGGAAAACCCGCTATTGTGTATGATCTTAAGTGTCCTGGTGCACAAGCATATATAAGTTTGGCAAGGGAAATTTTAAAAAAGCACGCGAGCAGTTGTAAGGAGAAGAAACTAGTAAGCGAGGGCGTAGTATGAAGGATGATAGACGCCTCGGCAGAGGTCTTGCCGGCCTCATAGGCGATAATTATGATAATAAAGAAGATCGACAAGAGCATTTGCCTATTTCATTACTGCACCCAAGCAAATTTCAACCGAGGAAACATTTTGACGAGGAGTCATTAAGAGAACTTGCAAATTCGATAAAGAAAAGTGGCATTATACAGCCTATCGTGGTACGCAAAGATTCAAATGATGATGGTTATGAAATAATAGCTGGAGAACGTCGTTGGCGAGCAAGCAAGATTGCAAATCTTGATAGTGCACCGGTTATCATAAAAGATCTGAGCGACAAGGAATGCTTGGAAGTATCCATTATTGAAAACATACAAAGGCAAGATATTAATCCAATAGAGGAAGGTGAAGCTTACAGAAAACTGATAGATGAGTTTTTCTATACACATGAGGAATTAGCTTCAGCTATAGGCAAAAGCCGCAGCCACATAACCAATATGATTCGGATGTTGTTGCTCCCTGATAGGGTGAAAACAATGATCAATGAGAAAAAATTGTCTATGGGTCATGCAAGAGCGTTGATTAATGTTGAAAATGCGGAAAGTATTGCAGAAAAAATAGTTTCTCAGGGCTTAAGCGTTAGACAAACTGAAAAACTGATAAAGGACCTACATCAAAACAACAATCAAAAAGAGCAGAGATATACTAGAAATCAAGATATGACAGTAATAGAAGGCGCTATATCTTCTCAACTTGGTTTAAAGATCAAAATTAATGACAACAATTCTAAGGGTAAAGTTATGATACGGTATGATAATCCAAATGAATTGGATTTGATATTGAAAATTTTGAATAGGAAACTTGAGGCATAGCTAGTAGTTGGCTAGCAAAGCAACAAACCAATATCAACTGTTGGTGTCATGAAAGTAGCTGACACTGGAATCCAGGAATTTTATTAAGTTGGTAAGCATAAAAGTATAACTTCTACGTCATACCGCCGCGGTATCCGCTAACAAGCAGCGGGATGACGATTGTCAGGGTAGCTGTCATCCCAGTGCCCTGACTACTTGGATCCAGGAAAAAGAATGGTGTCATCCAAGTAGCTGACACTGGGATCCAGAAGACTTAATTTCAACCAAGTGGCTGCATAATAAAGGCTGGATTCCAGTGTCACGCACTGGGATGACACCCTAGTAGAAATCGTTTTTGTAATTGCAACATTCGTGCAATCTTTAGCCATAAATATTAAGAAATTTACCAAATGAAAAAAAAGGCAAAAGAAGCCCTGGGGTTATTATCCGCTTTAAAATATTGGCGTTTTTTATGTTTTAAACGCTTGAAAAGCAAGATTAAGCTGCTTTTAATTGCAACTAACTTACGCTGCAAATGTTTAAGAAGTTTACTAAGCAGAAAAAAAGACAAAGAACCCCCGAGTTAGCTAGTCTTTTACTATCTCTGTCGAGTATTGGCATTTTTTGATGTCTTGTA
>NZ_JAPQLN010000047.1:0-7626 GCF_028981745.1 Wolbachia endosymbiont of Drosophila tristis
ACCTGAGCTACTACCAACAAGAGAACAAGGGTTTAAAGTACAGCCAAGAAGATGGGTTGTAGAAAGGACTTTTGCTTGGGTTAATAGGAATAGAAGGCTATCGAAGKAGTATGATTTACTCACAACATCCACTGAGAATTTCATATACCTAGCTATGAGTAGGGTTATGTTAAAGAGGGAATATGCTTGAATTTACTAGTTTCCGGACAACCTCTAAATGGCGATCAGAAAAGCATTTTACTTCGTGGTTGGGGCTAAGCCCTGCTAATAAAATTACAGGGGAAAAAGTGTTTAGCACAAGAACACGTAAAGTCATTAATCGTGCCGCGAATGCATTTCGAATGGCTGCTCACTGTGTATCAAGAAGCAATAGCGGAATAGGTGCATATTGTAGAAGGTTAAAAAAACGACTAGGTGCACCAAAAGCGATTACTGCTACGGCAAGGAAATTAGCATGTATCTTTTATAGTATGTTGAAGTATGGACAAGAATATGTAGAAAGAGGAATAGATTATTATGAAACACGTTACAAAGAGAAAGTTGTAAAAAATTTAATCAAAAAGGCACAGGAATTCGGTTATATCTTAGTTCAACAGGAATAACTAATGGGAAGTTTCTTAGAAGCCAAAGATATACAGGAATATGCATTCCAACACCAACTGATGGTTGGGTAGGTGAAAATAATCATCAGACTGGTTTATCAGGTGATTTGCCAGACGTGAGTAATAATCCACAAATTTTTGAAAGTACTGATTCAGTACAGCTAGATAATATTGTTTTTAGCAATCTAATTCAGCTTTCCTTGATTAGTCAAGAGCATAATTCTACCTGCAATGATCATGTAATTTGTGATTCAGGTCACAATTCTGACGATGAGGATCAGATTCCAGAGGACTTTCCTTCAAGGAAACGAGTACGATCGATTGAAATTGATCAGTTTGAACCGTTGTACAAGAAGAGGAAAATAGAAGCACAAAATAATCAAAAATATACAGAAAATGTATGTAATCCAACAAATGGTGGTTTGTTAGGTGAAAGTGATAATCCACAAACTTTTGAAAGCGATCCTTTACAGCATGGTAGTAATGGTTTAGGTTATAACTTCAATGGTTATAGTCGAGCAACTTATAGTAAATTAAGTGCTTCAGATCAAGAAGAGGGTCAAGGCTATTCTTTAGGTGGTTCTTGTGAAAATAAAGAAAATTTGACAAAGGGCGCTGGTGGTAGTAATCAGACTTTTGAAGGTGAACAGAAAAGCTCAGAATTTCCGAAAGTTGACAATTGGTCAGATAGTGATGGGAACTCAGAAGATAGTTCGGACTCAAAAAAGGGTTCGTACTATAGTTCAGGTAATCTTGATTCAATGGAGTTAACAGATGATTTGGATTCAGAAAATGATCGGGACCTAGAAGATGATAATCCTTTTCTAAAAGACTCACTTTTTATGAAACTAAAAATGTCGTTAACTCAAAGTAAACAGGATCTGATTGATAAATGCTGTGGAGAGGTGAGAGGTATAACAGAACAAAATGAACAAAAAGATATAAAAAATACTCCAGAAAGTATTAAGTGCATAGTAGCTAAATACTTAGAAAAAGAAGTAATGTTAAATTTAAAATGTAGTTGTTGTAACAAAACTGTAACAAATACAGTATTTGAAGAAATAAAAGATCTTACTAGTGGTAGTCATATAAGTAACAGAAGTAACACTTTTGTATTTGATAACTTTCCCTATCAAAGTAAAGATAAAAACTGTAACAAAGAAAGTGAAGATAAAAACTGTAACAAAGAAAGTGAAGATCAAAACTGTAATAAAGAAAGTGAAGATCAAAACTGTAACAAAAAAAATGAAGTGTCCGAAGAGGACATTATCAAAAGCATTGTTAGTAATTTATTGTTAGAAGGTGGGAAAGTAAAACGCCATAGTTTTTTCGATGGGAATGAGTTTGAGCAGATAGTGACTTGTAATGGATTTGATGATGGTCTTTCTGAGAAATGTAAGGAAATTGAAAGCAAGCTAAAAGGTTTAGCATATGAAAGTATTGTAAACAAAAGCAAGCAGACTCAAAATGTATTAGGAGTAGACAAGGATAATAGATATTTTTGTATAGAGTACTCGCAAGATAGTATTGTTGAAGTTGCAGAAATCCTAAACAATGAAAAAGCCAAAGACTTAAATTTAAGAGTTGGCATACTCAAAATTGGAGAAAGTATAGTAAGAGTTGAAAATGTAGAAGAAATAGGGGGAAAAAGAAATTACATGGATGTCTCAAAAGGTGGTATTGAAATGTCTTTTACTACTGAGGTAGGAGAGATAAGTATTTATCTAAGTCCTAGTGAGAAAGGCAGCAATAAAATAAAAGTGGAGATTGATGGGGAAAACAGAGCAAGGCTTAATGAGTTAAAAAATAGGGGAAAAAGTTTAGGGGAAAACTGTCTTTTAGGAGGAAAAAGTGTTGAGGAAGCTATAGAGCATGAAAGTTTTGAAAGATATGGCAGTGTACCTAACACTGCTATGAAGGAACCTAGCTTAGGTTGCGTTGCTAACATAGCAAGGGGGGGATAAGCTTGCAGAGATAAAATGATGGGCCAAATTGGCAGTATTTCGCTTTTGTAATGTACTTCAAAATGGTAGTATGCAAGCTAGATAGAACTTAATTGACAGACAAGAATTAACTGATGGAAAAATTGACATAATCAAACAATCACAGAATAAACTAGTGAATTTTTTGAAAAGTATATAAAATTCAAGTTTAAGTAAATAGCATGGCACTTAGACTCATTCCAGACAACCTCGATATCAAGTTTAGTAAATATAGGGATTTGACTGCATTAATTAGCATTATTCTTATCATCTTTTCAATATTCACTGTTGTGCTGCGTGGAGTGAACTTAGGCATAGACTTTGCAGGCGGAATTTTGATAGAGATAAAATCTTCAGATGAGAATCACTCTATTCTCGATGCATTGAAAGAAAATGGTTTTACAGTGCAGAGTTCAAAAGCGGGTGATAATTTAGTCATGCGTTTTAAAGATGAAGGAGATGAAGATAAAATCAAAAAGATAAAAAGCATACTAGAAGAAAAGCTGGGGAGCTCAATAAGCTATCGTAAAATAGACTATGTTGGCCCACAAATAAGCTCAACACAAATATTTGAAGGAATGTTATCCATGTTGATCGCGATTGTTGGAATATTTTTTTACGTTTGGTTTAGATTTAATTGGCAATGTGGATTCAGTGGAATAACAGCACTGATTCATGACGTGATTTTAACTGTTGGTTTTATTAGCCTAACTGGCATTGAGTTTAATATTTCATCAGTTGCAGCTCTCCTTACTGTCATTGGTTATTCAATCAATAACTCAGTAATTATATATGATCGGATTCGAGAGTATCGCAGGAGTGGTAAAAGTGGGCGGATGAGTGAGGTAGTAGATGCAAGTATCAACGCTACATTATTTCGCACTATATTAACTTCTGTTACAACCCTTCTTGCTGCTCTTCCTTTGGTATTAATCTGCACAGATGCAGTGAGAGACTTCAGCTTGATCATTTTTTTTGGTATTTTGATTGGCACTTGTTCTGCAATATTTATTTCTGCTCCTATATTGACCTACAGAGCTTTGATAAGTAGATTGTAGAAGTGTTTAGTCGCGGTATAATATCAACTTATTATCTCTTATAGTGAAATGAAAATACCTTAAAAAGCTCATTCCAAGTAGTGAATGAGACATAGAATGAGTGTTAACGCTTGCCTGTACATCATTAATCAAAAAATTTCCTATTTTAACTTGAGGTATTTGAACCACTCCAGCTTTTATTTGACCTTTCGCAGTTTCATATATTTTAAAATCCTGAACATTTTGTAAGTTAATACCAACATGTAATGCGTCTTTTTGTGATAGAACAATATCGGTTGCTCCAGTATCAAGCAAAAACGTTATATTGCGATCATTGACTTGAGCCTGAATATAAAAGTGTCCATCATATGACTTCGTAAATTCAATACTTCCACTATTCTGACCGCTATTTTGAATTCTTCCTTTATATGGTAAAAAAGTACTGAGAAATCTGTCGCTTAGTTTGTCCCTTTGTGAATCAATAAGCATTGCAGTAGTGGCTATTATTAGCAACCAAATAACTAGATTTTTCACCGCGTTCATATTGTTAAAATTTGAAGCTATTAAAATAAATTTTAAAGATCAGCGTTAAAAGTTATTATTAAAAATAAGTAAATTTCATTGTTTTAGTACAATATTTAGTATACACTTTAAGAAGATATGTTTGATTTAATTTCATGTCAGAAGCAAAAAGTTTAATTTTGGCAGCTATCCTTTCCATGTTAATCATGGTGTCTTGGCGTATTATTTATGATAATTTTTTTAGTACAAACCAAAACCAGCCATTGATTGAAAATATTGAACATATCGAATCTTTTAACGACCTTGCTCCTATAATATACCAAAATCGTTCTGAAATTATTAATTCTACTCGAGAACAGAGGGTTAGTTTAACCAATAACATGATTAAAGGATCAATTTCTCTGAAAGGTGCAAGGTTTGATGACTTAATTTTAACTAATTACCACTTAGAACCGAGTTCTTCTTCTCCACAAGTGGTGTTACTGTCACCTGCAGAATCAAAAGATGTATATTTTGCAGAATTTGGGTGGCTCGATCCGAGTAACAAGATTAAAGTTCCAGATTCTAAAGCAGTCTGGCGAGCAGATAAACTTAATCAAAAAGAGGTCAATTTATCTTGGGACAATGAGAATGGCATTTTATTTAGAATGAAAATTAACCTCGACGATAATTACATGTTTAAAGTTGAGCAAGTTGTTGAAAATAATACAAAGGATAATGTAGTTTTGGTTCCTTATGGTAAAATTAACCGTAAACGTGACAATATCAACGAATCTTATTGGATATCCCATGAAGGAGTACTGGGTGCATTTGATAATAAACTAGAGGAGTGGAGATATAAGGATATTTCCAAAAAACATTTAATAAAAGCAAGCACGAGTGAAAAAAATTGGTTTGGTTTTGCTGATAAATACTGGCTCACAGCCATCATACCTGAAAAATCTGATAAAATAAATGTAAGCATTAAACACACAAACGTTAATAATACTGATAAATTCCAAGTAGATTTTGTCAAACCTTACAAGAGCATACTTCCTGGTGCAAGCGTTTCTAATGTGAATTATTTTTTTGCTGGAGCAAAAAAGTTGAATTTACTGGATTCTTATAAGGACACTCTCAATATACCCCTGTTTGATAAAGCTGTAGATTTTGGTATTCTTTACTTTATAACTAAACCAGTGTTTTTACTGCTTGAATATTTTAACTTCGTTTTAAAAAATTTTGGCTTAGCAATATTATTGCTGACTTTAGTAATCAAACTTTTGATGCTTTCCTTATTTAATAGATCATATATTTCGATGTTTAAGGTAAAAAGCCTGCAGCTTGAATTAACTCGTATAAAAGAGTTGTATAAAAATGACAGCTTAAAGCAGCATAAAGAGACAATTGCATTGTTTAAGAGAAACAACGTAAATCCAATGTCGAGCATTTTTCCCATGCTAATACAAATACCGGTATTTTTTGCTCTATATAAAGTATTATTTGTTACTATAGAGATGAGGCATGCTCCTTTTTTTTTATGGATTAAGGATCTTTCAGCTCCTGACCCAACGAACATCTTTACATTATTTGGGTTGTTTAATTATAACTTTCCTATTTCTATAGGCATTTTACCTATAATTTTCGGTGCCACCATGATAATTCAGCAGAAGCTAAGTGAGAAAGATCAAACCAGTAAAGATGATATTCAAGTAAATGTTATGAAGTTTTTACCTTACATTTCTGTCTTTATTTTTTCTTCTTTTCCTGCCGGCCTGGTAATATATTGGATATTTAGTAATATTATAACTCTAATTCAACAGTCATTAATAAAGTTGTTTTTAACAAAAAAAGTGGTAGTAAATGTCGAGAATACTAATAGTTAATTCGATTTATTATACTGAAATAGCGAACCTTTTGCTTGAAGGTGCAATTGATAAATTAAAAGGCAGTAATGCCAGTTACGATGTAGTTGAGGTTCCTGGTACATTTGAGATACCAGCTACAATTCTTTTTGCAGTCAAGAGTGGGCATACTAATTATGATGGTTATTTAGCTCTTGGGTGCGTAATTCGCGGTGAAACCGATCATTATCAATATGTTTGTAAAGGAGTAATTGAAGGCTTAAATGAGGTTGTTATGCATTATGCAATACCCCTTGGTATGGGTGTAATTACCGCTGACAGCAAAGATAAAGCACTAGTTAGAGCTGATAAAAACAAAAAGAACGTTGGTGGCCATGCAGCCTCAACTGTTTTGCGTATGATAGATTTACACAATAAATTAAAATAATGGAGGAAAAACCAGTAGATAAAAAGTGGCGCATAAAAAGAAGCACGGCAAGATTTCTTGCTGTACAAATTGCTTATTCAAATATTTTCGTAGGTTACAACAAAAGCACTTTTAAACTGGAAAATTGTGAGCTTAAGGACTACATAAATAAGTTGAAAGATATATTTGAATGTGAAGAATTTGAACATCAGTTCTTAGAAAACTTGTTATATAAGGTTATAAAAAGCAGTGAAGAATATGATAAAATAATAGAGTCTTATTTACACCCAAGTTGGTCCCTTTCACGGTTAAATCTTATAAGCTTATCTATTTTGCGTGTTGCAATATGTGAGTTAGCTAATTGTGATACGCCAGTTCCAGTTGTCATTAATGAATATACTAACATTGCATCTGATTTACTTGATAAACCAAGCGAAATTGGTTTTATTAATGGGTTATTGGATAAGGCAAAAGATGCAGTTAAATTAAATAAAAATCCTTAGCAATTATAGCCAGCAAGCACAAGGTGTCATCCGAGTAGCTGCTGTATGAACATTGTCTACTAGATCCCAGTGCTTGACACTGGAATGGCTTTGTTGCATAGCAACTGAAAAAATCTGGTGGCTACTGACAAAATTCATTATAAATAGCGATTTAACTGTTGAAGAAAAAATATGCCACAAAAAATGAGGGTCAGTAACCATAGCGAATATAACAAATTTCTAGAAAAAAGAGGAAATATTTTTCATTATATCAACGAAGCCATAGAAAAGTGGTACGAGAATGGTCCAAAAATACCAGGTGGCAACAATATTTATAGCGATAAAGTTGTAATTTTGGTGCACATAATAACTTGTTTATTTAGAATAGGCCTGAGGCAAACAGTTGGGTTTATAGCAGGATACCTTGAGCAAATTGGGAAAAATTTGCAAGTTATCAGCTATTCACAATCATCAAAAGAAACTCAATATTAAGATCAATGATTGCAGAAAATAATATGGAAGATATCGAAATTGCTATAGACAGTACAGGAATTAGTATATACAACAACACTCCTGGTCATAGCAAAGAAAATAGCGAAGATAGAAAGTATCGCAGCTATGAACAGACAAGAAAATTGCATGTAATGTTGAATACAAACAGCAAAAAAGCCATAGCTGTAAAATACAGTAACGGCTGATCACTATGGAGCTTGTGATTTGCTAAAAGAAGTCGATTTTCAGTATGTCATAA
>NZ_JAPQLN010000048.1:0-5781 GCF_028981745.1 Wolbachia endosymbiont of Drosophila tristis
ACCTGAGCTACTACCAACAAGAGAACAAGGGTTTAAAGTACAGCCAAGAAGATGGGTTGTAGAAAGGACTTTTGCTTGGGTTAATAGGAATAGAAGGCTATCGAAGGAGTATGATTTACTCACAACATCCACTGAGAATTTCATATACCTAGCTATGAGTAGGGTTATGTTAAAGAGGGAATATGCTTGAATTTACTAGTTTCCGGACAATCTCTTAGTCTGTGTTTTAATTTGGTTGTGTTTTATTAAAAAAACTTTAGATTTATTTTATAATCGATACTCAAATATAATGACTCAAACTTGGGATTTGTTGCAAACAGGGCAAAAGGAAGGCTATAAAATTGCGTATACTAATGCTCGTATTATCGACCCGGAAACTAAACTTGATATAAAAGGTTCATTATTGACTGAAGGGGATAAAATTGTTGACTTTGGTGAATCATTATTTTCAACAAGTGGAGTTGATGAAACAATAGACTGTAAAGGGCTTGTTCTAATGCCAGGCCTTATTGACATTCACGTACATTTTCGTGAACCAGGCCAGGAACATAAAGAAACTATATATACAGGCAGCAAATCTGCAGCTGCGGGGGGAGTTACAACTGTAGTTTGTCAGCCAAACACTGTTCCAGCAATTGATAGCGTTATTTTGGCTAAATATTTGAAATATAGAGCACTTGAAACTTCACATGTAAACGTTGAATTTTACGCTAAAATCACCACTTCGGAAGAACACCTGACTGAAATGGCACTTTTAAAGGAAGCAGGTGCGGTTGGGTTCACCGATGATGGCATGCCAGTTATGAACCCAATGATTATGAGACAGGCGCTGCTTTATTCAAGTATGCTGAATGTTCCTATTGCTCAACATGCAGAAGATTTAAATTTATCTGCTGGTGGCGCAATCAACGAAGGTAAAATTTCTGAAGAATTGGGAGTAAAGGGGATCTTGAGTGCGTCAGAATCGGTTATGGTAAATCGTGATATACTGCTAATGAAGGATATGGAAAATGTGCACTACCATATTCTACATGTCTCTTCAAAAGATTCACTTGATGCTATTAAACGTGCAAAAGATTTGGGATTAAATGTTACGTGCGAAGTAACCCCTCATCACTTCACTTTGACTGAAGATATAGTAAAACAACATGGAGCAATTGCAAAAATGAATCCGCCGCTTCGCACTGAAGAAGATCGTTTAGCTATGGTTGAAGGTTTAAAGACAGGTGTGATTGATTGCATTGCAACTGATCACGCTCCGCATGATCGTAGTTCTAAAGATCTACCACTTGAAAATGCTGCATTTGGTATTGTTGGTCTTGAAACAATGCTGCCCCTTTCACTTGAACTCTATCACAGTGGGCAAATGGGTCTACTTGATGTGCTTGCAAAATTGACATATAAGCCTGCAAATATAATACACATACCACGTGGTCGTATACAAAAAAACCTTGCTGCAGACTTAATTTTAGTTGACCTCAATCATGAATGGGAAATTAAAACTGACAACTTTGCTAGTAAATCAAAGAATTCTCCTTTCGATGGTCGCAAAGTAAAAGGACACGTAGTACGTACTGTTGTGTCCGGCAAAACTATATACTCGCAGAAGAGTTAGTTATCATATCTTATCTATTCCAATTTGTTATCACCAGAATGGGCTAAGTGCACCTAAATTTAAATTAAGAAATCTTACACTGTCTCCGAATAAACACATCCTCTTATCTTTCCCTAATCTGTAAAGTTATTTTGTCTATCAATCTGATTCCAAAACAGCAAAATTATTGTATAATGTTACTTTGAAGTTTTATTTTCAATGCACAAGTTTGCAATACTTTTTTCTATACTGCTTGCAATAGTTGCTTACTACCTAAACAATGAAATCATATTTGAAATAGCAAAGCTATTTAGTGATATCTTTATCAGCTTGCTCAAATTAATAAGCTTACCTCTGGTTTTTTTATCCATAGTTTCCACAATTTCCGGGCTCAAAGACTCAATTGAAATCAAAGTCTTAGTTAAGAAAACACTATTTTATACTCTGCTTACAACTATTATAGCTGCGTTTGTTGCATTATCGTTTTATTTGTTAATAGATCCAGCAAGAAAAAATTTCATAAGTAATACAATAGGGAGTATTAACAGCAATAACCACAGTTATTTTTCATATTTAAAATCACTCATTCCTTCTAATTTTGTGCAAGTTTTTCTTGAAAATAATATGATTGCTAGCATATTAATCGCTTTTTTGATGGGTGGAGCTATTGTTTCACTTTCAAAAGAAAAGCAGGATATATTATATCAAGTATTCTCTGCACTTTTTGATACGCTACTTAAAATTGCTCAAGGGTTATTAAAATTTATTCCGCTTGCTGTTTGGTCTTTTATTACATGTTTTTTGCATGAATTAAAAGGCGGTAGTGAGTTCTACAATCTTTTATGGTATTTTGTTTGCATAATGTCTGCAAATTTTGTGCAGGCATTTCTGATTTTACCGCTATTTATGTGGTATAAAGGCATATCACCAATTCAAACGCTGAAAGGGGTTATGCCAGCACTCACACTTGCGTTTTTTTCTAAATCATCCAGTGCAACATTGCCAACAACTATAGAATGTGTGCAGAACAAGCTAAAGGTGCCAAAGAAATTATCGTCTTTTATTTTACCAATATGCACAACAATTAACATGAATGCATGTGCTGCATTTATACTAATCACTGTAATGTTTGTTGCAGAAATGAACGGATACGTATTTTCCTTAAGCGAAATGTTGATATGGATTTTTTTAGCTACAGGGGCTGCAATTGGTAACGCTGGAGTGCTGATGGGGTGCTATTTTATGGCAACCAGTTATCTCATGTCGATGAATGTTCCTCTGCATATTATGGGACTGATTTTGCCTATTTATACAATCATCGATATGTTTGAAACTGCAATAAATGTGTGGTCTGATGTTTGTATCACTCAGATAATTAATAAAGAATGTAATAGTGAAACTTAAAAAATGATATTAGACGAAAATAACCTAATAATAAAAGAATTTAAAGAAGCAGAAGCAATTTTGCATGGGCATTTTGTTTTATCATCCGGGCTGCATAGTGACACATACATACAGTGTGCGAAGATTTTTGAAAATCCAAGCAGAGCCATGAAAGTTTGCGCATTATTAGCAGATAAAATAAAAAAAGAATTAAATAGCTCCATAGATTTAATATTATCTCCTGCAATTGGTGGAATAATTGTGGGTTATGAGATTGGCAGGCAGCTTGGAATAAAGACAATGTTTTGCGAGCGCGTTAATGGTAAGTTTGAATTACGCCGTGGATTTAAGATCAAAAAGGGTGAGAAAATATTGCTCATTGAAGATGTAATAACCACAGGTAAATCTTCACTTGAAGCAGTGGAATGTGCAGAAGGGGAAGGAGGTAAAGTTGTTGCTGAAGCTTCTTTGATAAAGAGAAATAGTGAAACGAAACTGCCTTTTCCTGTCATATCTTTGATTGAACTGAACATCAAAAACTACAGCGAGGAAGAACTTCCAAGTGAATTAAAACAACTACCCATAACAAAACCTGGGAGTAGGGAATATTTAACAAAGTAATCCTATAATATCTTGGAAACACAGCATTTATACACAGCTTTAGTTATTTACTCCAAGTGTATTTTATGTATACTTATTACTAAATTAATTTTGAAATGATAGAAAATGAACGAATTTAAATCGATCCGAAATATAGCAATAATCGCACACGTTGACCACGGTAAAACTACTTTACTTGATAACATGTTAAAACAAAGTGGCACATTCCGCGAGAATCAAGAAGTTCAAGAACGAGTGATGGATAGTGGTGATCAAGAGCGTGAACGCGGAATTACAATACTTGCAAAATGTACATCAATAATGTGGGGCGATGAAAAGATCAATATTATTGACACGCCAGGGCACGCGGACTTTGGTGGGGAAGTGGAAAGGGTATTGTGCATGGCAGATGGTGTGTTGCTGCTGGTTGACGCTGCAGAAGGTCCCATGCCACAAACAAAATTTGTGCTCTCAAAAGCACTAAAAGCAAATTTGAAGCCAATTGTGATAATCAATAAGGTCGACCGACCAGATAGCAGAATTGATGAAGTATTAAATGAAATATATGAGTTATTTTTTAACCTTGATGCAACCAACGAGCAGCTAGATTTTCCAGTGTTGTATGCTTCAGGTAGAAATGGCTGGTGTGCTAAGGAGCTTTCTGATGAAAGAAAAGATTTAAGCCCATTATTTTCAACGGTTATAGATTATATAAAACCTTCTGTTTATAATCAAAATGCACCTTTTGCTATGTTGGTCACTCTACTTGAGTCTGATAAGTTTCTTGGCAGAATATTGACAGGAAAGGTTTATCAGGGCATTGCAAAAGTCAATTCAGATCTTAAGGTGCTTGACCTCGATGGCAAAGTAATTGAACGAGGAAGATTAACTAAGTTGCTCTCATTTTCTGGCTTGAAACGCATTCCAGTAGAACAAGCTGTGGCGGGAGACATAATTGCAATTGCAGGACTTGAGGAAGCTTCGGTTTCAGATACTATAGCAGCACCAGAAGTTACAACTGCAGTAAGCTCAACTCCAGTTGATCCGCCAACAATGGCGATTACTCTGAGCGTTAATGATTCACCTTTTGCTGGGCAAGAAGGTACAAAGCTTACTTCAACTGCTATAAAGGATCGTTTATATGCGGAAGCAGAAACAAATGTTGCAATTACTGTGACTTTGGCACCAAGCGGTGAAGCATTTGAAGTAGGTGGGCGTGGTGAGTTACAGCTTGGAGTGTTAATTGAAAATATGAGGAGAGAAGGTTTTGAGCTTTCGGTATCACGCCCTCGCGTGTTATTTAAAGAAGAAGGCGGTAAAAAACTTGAACCTATAGAGGAAGTAGTAATTGATGTAGATGATGAATATAGTGGAATCATCATGGAAAAACTCAGCTTCCGTAAAGGTGAAGTAACTGACATGAGACCTTCTGGTAATGGCAGGACAAGATTAACGTTTTTAGTGCCATCAAGAGGATTAATCGGTTATCAAGGAGAGTTTTTAACTGATTCTCGTGGCACAGGCATAATTAACCGTTTATTTCACAGTTATGCTCCACATAGAGGTCCAATTTCTGGAAGGCGCAATGGAGTTTTAATTTCTACAGATAAGGGTGAGGCTGTGGCATATGCAATTTTCAATTTGCAAGACAGGGGAATTATGTTTATTAAGCCACAGGATAAGGTATATTGTGGCATGGTTGTCGGCCAGCATAGCCGTGACAATGATTTGGAGATAAATGTGTTAAAGGGTAAGCAATTAACAAACGTAAGAGCTTCAGGTAGTGATGAAGCTATAAAGCTCACTCCACCAAAGATAATGACACTGGAGGATATGATAGCGTATATAGATGATGATGAATTGGTGGAAGTAACTCCAAAATCTATACGTTTACGCAAGAAATTCCTTGATCCAAATGAACGTAAGCGTGCAGGAAGGGCAAAGAATAAGGAGTAATCAGAGGTTGAACATTTGCGAAAAATAGTGTATAATTATTCGTCTCCTAATTGTATTTAATTAGAGGTTGTCCGGAAACTAGTAAATTCAAGCATATTCCCTCTTTAACATAACCCTACTCATAGCTAGGTATATGAAATTCTCAGTGGATGTTGTGAGTAAATCATACTCCTTCGATAGCCTTCTATTCCTATTAACCCAAGCAAAAGTCCTTTCTACAACCCATCTTCTTGGCTGTACTTTAAACC
>NZ_JAPQLN010000049.1:0-15589 GCF_028981745.1 Wolbachia endosymbiont of Drosophila tristis
ACCTGAGCTACTACCAACAAGAGAACAAGGGTTTAAAGTACAGCCAAGAAGATGGGTTGTAGAAAGGACTTTTGCTTGGGTTAATAGGAATAGAAGGCTATCGAAGGAGTATGATTTACTCACAACATCCACTGAGAATTTCATATACCTAGCTATGAGTAGGGTTATGTTAAAGAGGGAATATGCTTGAATTTACTAGTTTCCGGACAACCTCTAATAAGTATACTAAACAAACTACCAAAAAAAGAGCTCGGCTGTTCTTCTGTTTGTGCAGGTTCTGTGGAAGCAACAGGACCTACATCGTTGTCTTGTACATCAGTTCCTTGTTCTGCACTGGTGGTGCTGGTTTTTTCCCCTTCTTTGCTATTATCTGATTGTAGTTCAGTATCATCACCTACTCGTTTTTCTTCCTCTTGCCCCCCTTCACTATCTGTCGATGATCCACCCGCTGAACCATCATCAGATTTTTCTGCGGGTTGCAATAGAGTTTTTATTCCTTCATCAGTGGCTAATTTGAAAGGAGTGTTTCCATGTTTATCTTCTATATTAACATCGATTCCATCTTTTCCCAATAGGGCTTCTACTGCCTCTTTATGGCCCTTTACAACGGCCCAATGTAAAGGAGTCTGTTCTGCAAGTTTATCTTTTATATTAACATCGATTCCTTCTGCTCCCAGTAGAGCGTTCAATACATTTATATCTATGTTGTCCTTTTTAGCAGCCAAATGCAAAGGAGTCCTGTCATCTTTATCTTGTGCATTAACATTGATTTCTTTTGCTCCC
The DNA here is from genome assembly GCF_028981745.1 of Wolbachia endosymbiont of Drosophila tristis. Classification (NCBI taxonomy): domain Bacteria; kingdom Pseudomonadati; phylum Pseudomonadota; class Alphaproteobacteria; order Rickettsiales; family Anaplasmataceae; genus Wolbachia; species Wolbachia endosymbiont of Drosophila tristis. Next base: position 784 of record NZ_JAPQLN010000049.1, read on the forward strand.
AGTAGAGCGTTCAATACATTTATATCTATGTTGTCCTTTTTAAGAACAGAATGTAAAGGAGTATCTTTATTCTTATCTGCTAAATTAACATCAATTCCCTCTTTTCTAAGTAGAGCGTTCAATACATTTATATCTATGTTGCCCTTTTTAAGAACAGAATGTAAAGGAGTATCTTTATTCTTATCTGCTAAATTAACATCGATTCCATCTTTTCCCAATAGGGCTTCTACTACCTCTTCATGGCTATTTTTAGCAGCACAATGTAGAGGAGTCTTTCCATCTTGATCTGTTGCATTAACACTTGCTCCTTGATTTATTAGATCGTTTACTGTATCGATATCACCTCTTCCAGCAGCCTTAAGTAATTCATCTGTGTTTTGTAATAGAGTTCGTATGTCTTGAGTAGTGGCTAAATCTAAAGGAGTGTCTCCATTTTCATCTTCTGCATCAACATTTGCCCCTTTGTCCAATAGAGCTTCTACTACCTCTTTATGGCCCTTTTCAGCAGCCCAATGTAGAGGAGTCTCTTTCTGCTGATTTGTTGCATTAACATCGATTCCTTTTACTTGCAGTAGGGCTTCTACTACCTCTTTATGGCCCCATACAGCAGCAATATGTAAAGGAGTCCTTTTCGACCAATCTGTTGCATTAACATTGATCCCTTTTACTTGCAGTAGGGCGTCTACTACATCTTTATGGCCCTTTTCAGCAGCCAAATGTAAAGGAGCCCTATCTCCATCTTGTGCATTAACATCGATTTCTTTTGCTCCCAGTAGAGCGTTCAATACATTTATGTCTATATTGCCCTTTTTAAGGACCAAATGTAAAGGAGTTTCGCCATATTCATCTTGTGCATTAACGTTGATTCCTTCTGCTCCCAGTAGAGCGTTCAATACATTTATATCTATGTTGTCCTTTTTAAGAACAGAATGTAAAGGAGTATCTTTCTTGTTATTTGGTAAATTAACATTGATTCCATCTTTTCCCAATAGGGCTTCTACTACCTCTTTATGGTTCTTTACAGCAGCTAAATGTAAAGGAGTTTCTTGCAACCAATCTGTTGTATTAACATTGATCCCATTTACTTTCAGTAGGGCTTCTACTACCTCTTTATGGCTCTCTACAGCAGCCCAATGTAAAGGAGTCTTTTGCGACCAATCTGTTGCATTAACATTGATTCCATTTACTTTCAGTAGGGCGTCTACTACCTCTTTATGGCCCTTTTCAGCAGCTCAATGTAGAGGAGTCTTGTTATCTTGATCTTTTACATTAACCTTTGCTCCTTCACTTATTAGACTGTTTACTTCCTGAATATTACCGCTTTTAGCAACCTCAAGTAATTTAGCTGTGCTTTGTAATAGAGTTTTTATTTCTTCGTCAGTAGTTAAAACTAAGGGAGTGTTTCCCTCTTCATCTTCTGCATTAACATTTGCCCCTTTGTCCAATAGAGCTTCTACTACCTCTTTATGGCCCCATACAGCAGCAATATGTAAAGGAGTCTCTCCTTTATCATTTTCTACCTTAACATCTGCTCCTTCACTTATTAGACGGTTTACTGCATCAATATCACCTCTTTCAACAGCCTTAAAAAAATTATCTCTACTTTGTGCACTACTCATCCTACACCTCTTTGTAAAACTATATTGTTATGATAAAGTCGTTAATAATCTATGAGCTCTCACCCCCTGTAAAATTATATTATCATGATAAAGTCATTAATAACCCATGAGCTCTGGATCACGCAAATAATGGTTATTCCCTGTGTTTTTCAGTACATTTGAGCTGGCTGTACATAAGAATCGCAATTGTAGAGCATGCTATTGTTAATAATAAATTTGGTAAAATACCATAGCGAAAAAATTTTCCTACTATATATATTCCAATAGCCCCAAACATCATATTGCAGAATGAGAGGACTGCACTACCAAGCCCTATACCTTTGATCGTTTCTAAAGCAGAAGTTACGTTATTGCTTATTATTAATGCAAGTCCGATATTGGCTGGAATCCAAGCAGTTTGAAGAATGAATATATTCAACTTGTCCGCGAAATAAAAATATACCAATAAACTATCGGATATTATCGGTAACACCAAACCTATTATTAGCATTTTGCTAACCCCTACTTTTGGTACATACCTTCTATTAATTAAAGTTCCAATTATGTAGAATATGACTATGATCGATATGAGGTAGCCAAAATACTGTACTTCAATGCCCATCGATTCAAATATGAACGGGTAGTTAGCAATGTATGCCCAAAGCCACATGAAAGTTAATCCATGAATGGCTGAAAACCCAAGGAAACGATAATTTCTAAATATTGATATATATTGCTTGAAGATATTAGTAGTTATGTTAGTTATACTGGTTTCATTTTTATTTACAGTGAGTGTTTCTTGTAACTTAAAGTAGATAAAAATAAGTATAGCAATTGCCGCGAGTGACATAATAAAAAACAAAAATTTCCAATGATACCCATGTGAAATTATATAACTGCCCACCACTGGAGCTATTCCAGGTGAGAGTGCCACAACCATATTTAATTTTGAAATTACTCTCGAGTATTCACTACCCGAGTACATATCCCTTATTGCTGCATACCCAACAACACCTGCAACACCAGCTCCTGCCCCTTGTATGAAGCGAATTAGTATCAAGAGCATAATACTGTCGGCTATATAACACATGACACTTGCCAAAGTAAAAATTGTCATACCAATCAGCATCATTGGACGCCTACCATAATGGTCCGATAATGGACCATAAATTAAGCCAGATACCGCAAATCCAACTAGATTTAAGCTAATTGTAAGCTGCACTACACTGCCTTCTACTTTAAAATAATTGGCAATGCTTGGTAGTGCAACTGAGTATAGGTCAGTTGCCATATCGACAATTGCTACAGACAATATCATAATAAGAGAGATGATATTTTGCGAAAGAGCTGTTTTCACTTAATGATTTACTGGATTAAATATACTTAATTATAATGTATTTTTTTCATTAGTATATTAAATTAACTACTGAAATTAAGAGTAGCTATTCAAGAAAAAGCCTGTGAAGGCTCTATCCAGTAGGGCAGTGCCATGACTACTTGGATCTAGTTTCCATTATACAATTTCATCAAAGCAGTTTACTTACTTGCAATTAAGTTTCTGGATCCAAGTAGTCATGGCACTGGGATGACAGGAGAAGGAGGCTACTTAGATGACACCCTCCTAGTGGATTCAAATCACAATGTTCGTACAGTTATGTGCTTTGACACTGAAATCTTAAGCTAAAATCATGAAAAGCACGAATTTCAATATCTTACCTTTGATTATTCACTTTAAGCTTTAAGTCTTCAACAGAAGATGCATTTGCCTCACTTACTACCTTTAGTGGTTCACCAAGGCTATGTTCCACTTTTGTCTCAAATTTAAAGCCCAATTTTTCGCAAAGCTTTTGAAAATATTCAACAATAACATCAAACAAATTCTTACCACTTACTTTGTAGTTTTTTAGCTCTTTAGGAATGGTAAGAAGTACTTTACCATCTTCATATGTTACATTTTTATCTTCACATTTCAGTTTAAACTCCGCTGAACTGCAAAAACCTGGTGTTTCGATATATGTACAATCATCATAGTTAAGCATTTTTGTATATTTCATGCTAAAACTAAGCTTTATACAATTGGGTTCACGACAATCCATAATATACTCTCTTGTCATACAGTTGCTTTGCGTTGACAAATGAAAAGATCCAAGAGCTTGACTCATATCATTAGGAAGAAAATGAGTATATCCGCCCTGATAATAGTTATTTATTAACTCCTCAATAATAGAGTTATTGGGAATTGTTGCACCAACGTGTTTAAACATTTCTGTAAAAATTTGTCTGAGAAATGGACGATAATTCCCTTTTCCGTTTTCATCCCGTAGAATTAGATTTTTATGTTTTGAATACAGATTGTTAATAAATTCGTTAGTTATTTTTTGTCCGTTAATAGCAAGGCCGTGTGTTCTATTAAGATCCTTATATGTTCCCTCATCAGAAATTACTTCGTCCCAAGTGTTAGCTTTGAAATCAGCATATTTGAGCTTCTTCACTTCAGCTTTCAACGCATTGACCATTTCCTTTGACATGTTATATCTCTACCATTAATACCTGTATATTAATTCTAGCACTTACTTTATTAAATTTCAATTACTAAATGAATTTATCACTTTCACTTCCGTATTTTCCAGCGAGTCACCGTAAGTCACTGCTTTTAGGTAAAACTTTTTCCCCCTTTGCACTTCGAAAGATATTACTGAATCATCAAGCAGAGTAAATTTTTCACCTGCGGTGTGCTGATACTCTTTGGTGCCCTCTTGCCCTCTAATTAGGTTGCTAAGCTTATATTTATTTTTATCTATAAGTTCGGCACTCTGAAATTTTACTATCTCTTTTCCAACCAGTGCTAAATTGCTTACATTTATAGTACTAACATTAGTGCTTGTAAAACCCTCTTCTGTCATCCCAGTGCCCAGACACTGGGATCCAGGAGAAATATGGTCAAGCGCTGGAATGACACCATCACTTAAATAATGGTTATATGAAGAACTCAATACACCAAAACGTAACACTACTATAAGCCCCTCGTCGGTAGATTCCATTACATATCCGTAAGTAGACTGCTTGTTTGTGTTTGCGATAGGCTTATAATCCTTATCGTTGTACGAAATAAAGAGTGTTGCTCCTTTCCAATTCTTTTCCTCACTAATTAAAGTAAAGCTTGCACTATTACCTTTAATATCCGGTAAATCTATCATTTCTACGATGGTTTTGCTGATATGAGAAGGAGGGTATTCCTTCAGCATAAGTGACCTTGTTGAAGGAAAAGAAAGCTTATATATAGAGTGATCATAACCAACGCCAATTACTTGAATGGACATGCTTTCAAATTTCGTTTTTATAATTCTCACCGTATGTTTTTTCTCACTGTCTAAAATCGTTATTACATCACTTGGCACAAGCCACGCATATTTTATCGGTAGCTTGAAATTGTATATATTTCTCTCTTGCCACGAAGAATAAAGTAAAACCTCAGCGATATTTTGCGCCTCTCCCTCCTCCATAATGAGCGGTATTTCAACTGTTATAGCAGCGCCTTGCTTTGGCAACTCAGCATATTTAACATCAATTGGATAGCCAAAATTGCGATTAAAATAAACGACGTTAACTTTATTGTTTAAATCTAATTGACTGATATTAGCAAGTTTTGAATTGTTACTGAAAACCGTTTCACCAATTGGTATTTCAGTCGTAACTCCCCTGCCCTTTTGGACAAATTTCAGTTTAGAGTCCTGTTCAACCACATCAAAAAAATAGCAACTTTGCAGCATTTTAATAATTGAACGTACCGATTGCTGGTCATTTATTACATATCCAGACAATAATCCTTTAACATCACTCGTATCGAACTGATCGCTTTTTAAACCTGCTTTTTGTAATAGATCCGATAAAACATCGGAAATATTAAGCTGTGAAAGCTTCCCCTGAATCCAATGTCCTGTCTGCCAATTATGGCAGTCAGTCCACATATCACACAAATTGGGGAAATAAGGAAATGGCCTTGCATCCCATGCCCAGAGAAACATTTTTTCTACCATTTCCGAGCTTTGCCACTTCTTTAGCGTTCCTTCAATTGCAATTTTTTGCGAAAGAAAGCTCACCTCTCCGTTTGAATATCGTGGATATTTGCTCTCTATGCTGCCTTTATCAACAAACACATTTGGCTCATTAGTGCAGCCGTTCATACTGGGAAATCCATACTCAGTAAACCATATTTTTTTCATTTTTGGTTGCCATTTCGTTTTACTACCACTGGGGTTTATGTGAGTTTCACTCCACCATTTCTCTATATTTTTCCACGCATACCTGCTGTCGTTATACTTTACTTTTTCAGGTTCACTCTTTGAGTAATCATAGAAATAATCATACCCCACTCCACTGCTCCAACCACCCATTACATCTTCCGCGGAATAACCAAAAGGAGGCTCTGGACCATCAGTCAGTGGAAAATAAGCATCTATGCCAATAACGTCGATGTACTCTGAAGACCAAAGCTCATCCATATTATACCAACCATCATATGAATGGTATTCACTCCAATCAGCAGCGTAAGTTACCGTTACTTCTTTTCCAAGCTGAAGTTTTATTCGCTTTGCAAGCTTAACTAGCTCTATAACGGCAGGGTAATTCCCTTGTTCATCCCTGATTTTGGTAAGTTGCGCAAATTCAGATCCGATGATAAACCCTTCCACTTTAGTTTGTTTGGCAATGCTTGCATAATGCTCTATAAATTTGTTATATTGATTCTCAAAAAAATCACTTATATCCCCAGGGGTCCCGCTCAATTTTCCTCGCCACTCTTTGTTCTTTGTGTCAAGTAAGGGCATTGGATAGAGCATCACCTTGTAGCCTCTGCTGTGTAGCTCTTCTATATATCTTATCAACGCTGCATCACTAACTGTGCCACCATACCTTGGGTTTCCACTCGCATCTTTTGAAATTAGCTGAGCATTATCTCTGGTTACACCCCCTACTTGCCAATCATCAGGTAATATTGCGGAATCATCTTGAAATTCAACTGCAGGATATATTTTACAATCTTTAATGTTCAGATCATTCACAAACCAATTGACTACCACCGACACCAACTCAACATTTGGCAAATCTTCTTTTAATTGATCCAAAGAAAGCATTGCATCGCTCTTTTTAGTGTGGTTGTTGTGATTTACCCTTTGCGCCAGCCCATATGGGATATATTGGTTGCTGCTTATTTTCTCTTGCGCGATTTTCTTCTGTATTTTTGTATCATATACAAACTCACCTGAACCTGGTATGATATTGATATTCCGAATATTTTCCGCTATTGAAAACCCAACGGGCTTTAATGCAGTTTGCACTTCAAATGTAAATATCGGGACGCGATTGTTATAGTCTGCTAAAGGAAAATTCTTGATGACTATGTAAGATATTCCCCTATAAGCCGGCACATTCCCCTCTCCTTCAATTGATGACATAAATGGATCAGGATTTTGGTCTTCTCTGCCGCTGTAAAAAGTATAATCTATTTCATCAAAGCTAAGTGATGTTGTATCTGCCCAGATTCTGTTTAATTTTTCTACTTTCCCCTTGCAGATCGCAATTGCAAGCGTTGCGTAGTAATTATATGTAACGTTCATACCTCTTCCAATTTTGCTTTTGGTGGTTATCGCCTCTTCTTTTATTGGCTGTGACCAAATAATGTTCCCTGCAACACGAGCAGTGCCATAGATAATTGGAATCGTTCTGCCGTAGGTTGAGGTTTGAACTTGCAGATTTTTTAGTCTCGCACCATGCGTTACTTTTTGCTCGGCATCAAGGCCGAACATTGCCCCATCTAGCTGTGCACCAAGAAGAGCACCGAGTTCTGAGCCGATAATCCGGCCAATTGGACCAAAAATGCTGCCTGCTTGACCAAAAATTGATGATAAAATTATTGTAGACATGGTAATCCTCCTTTTGATAGATTTTTTTGAAATTGTTGAGAGAAGATCCAAGTGTCACGCTACTTGGATGACAAGAAAGTGGTGCTGGGATGACAGATACTATGATAAGAAATTCAGCAGCTTACAATGGATAGTTGAAGTTTTTAATTAAGAAAAGCACACAAGTAAATCGTGTAGCTATAGTTATTGTAAGCAACAATGAAAAAGTGCGGAAGTGAAAAATTTATGTTGATTTTATATTAATTTTTAGTACAATTTAGCATTATAATCTGGGGGTGCCAATGAAATTTGAAATGTCGGAAGAAAATAGTAAAAGAGTCTTGTCTGGTACAAAATGGATTACTAATGTTGGTCAAAACTGTCTTACATCACTGAATAATAGCACTAAACCAACTAGTTCTGGAAAAAAATTAATCAATGCTTTTTTACTTGTTCCAATCATCGTGCCTACTGCTATAACAGCATTATCTCTTAGCTTAACTATGCTTTTTTTGAATGCTGTTAATGTTCAAAAAGATGATTCTAAATTATCTAAAGTAATAAAGTTTATAGTTAGCTCTCTAATCTATATAGCTGCTACCGTGGTTTTAATTCCGTGCATTGTATTAAATCTAATAATTTCACTGATGCCTGGTCTTATTTTTTATTACATTAATAAAGACATGTTTAGTCAAAAAGACATAGAAAACAGTCAAGGTCAACCAGTAAATAAAGTTGAGATAAGTAATGATAAAGAATACAATGAGCGTGTTGAAAAAAGAAGCTAGCATATCAGGAACTGACCAACATCAAAATAATGAAGAGCACGAGCAAAATGAACTAAGGAGTAATAGTCAAAGTAATTCAGAACAACACCATTCAGCATATAATCAAGCATTAGTAAGTAATGGTCAACTACATAATCAACCGACTGTAGAAGTAATATCTCGAGAAGTGGGTAATACGCGATTTGTAGACCAGACTGTTATAGCAAAGGATATAAATAATGATGGTATACGAGATGGTGGAATGATGATGCGAACAGTTGGAAATGATCGTAACTTCACTGCTTGTGGTGTTGTTACCGGAAATGCTACTAATAAACAAGAAGGTTTCGCTACTGCTATGGGGTTTTCATGTAACATTGTTGAAAATGTAATAGATTTCCAACTTGGCTGCAGTATGAGCACTGGAACTGACAAAAAGCAAGCAATTAAACATCTTAAGCAAAGTGAATCAGCGCGAACTTTGCTATCTGGTGATAGTGGAATATTGTCTATAGAGCAGTTTGGTAGCTCACAACGAAAGCAGTAATTATTTCACCAGCGGCAAAGTAATACCATGCTGATCCATATATTTTCCTTTCATATCATCATATGATTTCTCGCATTCACTTTCGCCGCTTAAAAATACGAATTGGCATCCGCCTTCATTAGCGTAAATTTTCGCAGGAAGTGGAGTGGTGTTTGAGAATTCGAGTGTGACATGACCTTCCCATCCAGGTTCTAAGGGAGTAACGTTTACTATAATTCCACATCTTGCGTAAGTTGATTTACCAACACAAATGACCAGTACATTCCTTGGTATACGAAAATATTCCACTGTACTTGCAAGCACAAAGCTATTTGGTGGAATTATACATACGTCTGTTTCCTTATCTATGAAACTATTCTCAGAAAAATTTTTAGGGTCCACGATGGCTGAATTAACGTTAGTAAAAATTTTAAATTTATTATCCACTCTTGCATCGTAACCATAAGATGATAGTCCGAAAGATATAACACCTTTGCTGCTTTTGTGGTTCACAAAAGGTTCTATCATTCCAAAATTTTCAGCTTTTTCTCTTATCCATTTATCTGGCATAACTGCCATAATTGCCCCTTAAAGTTGTGTAATACTTACAATAATATAAAATAAAATTTAAATGTAAACTGTAGCTTTTGTCATGCAATTAAAGCTTTTCAGTTTGATTTTTTATTACAATAATTAGATTTATGTTCTTAACTAAAAATAATGCTTAGAAACTTTCTCCTGATTTTTGTATTCGTATTATTCACGCCGCTATCAAATGCTGATGCCAGGAAATACATCAGAATTGTTGGATCTTCAACTGTTTTTCCTTTTATCTCGTTTATAGCCGAAGAGTTCAACCGTGTATTCTCCTTTAAGACTCCAGTTGTGGAATCGATAGGAAGTGGATCAGGATTCAAAATGTTTTGCTCAGGAATAGGGGAAGACACTCCAGACATCACCACTTCATCTCGCCCTATGAAGGAAGTAGAAAGAGAACTATGTAAAAGGAATAAAATTAATGAAGTGATAGAAATCATCATTGGCTATGATGGAGTTGTCATTGCAAATTCAAATCAAAGCCATAGATTTGATTTCACAAAGAAGGACTTATTTGAAACTTTATCTGCATATTCTCAAGAAAATGATAAATTAGTAGAAAATAATAAGAAGTTTTGGTCTAATGTCAATCAAGCCTTACCAAAAACAGAAATTGAAATTTATGGTCCACATCAAAATACAGGTACATACGAAACTTTGGTTAATTCTATTATGCTTGATCAATATTCATGCATGAACTCGAGAATTTTCAAAGAGAATTATAAAGATCAGGAAGAAAGAAAGAAAGCATGTGGTAATATAAGGGATGACGGAAGGTATATAGAAGTTGGAATTAATGAAAATATAATAATACAAAAATTGAAAAGTAACAAGAACGCCTTAGGGATATTTAGTTTCAGCTTTTTAATGAGGAATCAAGATAAAATACAAGGGAGCACAATTGCAGGAATTGAGCCAACTTACGAAAATATATCATCGGGAAAATATATATTAGCAAGACCTCTATACCTTTACATAAAGAGGGAACACTTGGATACTGTTGATGGATTAAGAGAATTCGTAAAAGAAATTATAGATTCGATCGGCATTGAAGATGGGTACCTATCTAGGCTTGGTCTAATTCCACTTTCAAGTGAAGATATAAAGAAAGCTTCAGCAAAGGTTTATGATATAACGTGACGGCAACGTTTCTTTTATATTCTTTGTTCTAGCGTAGTCAGACCCAGCGCGGCGCGCTGGGATGACAATGGATTACTGATTAGGCAGTTCTGCGTTGTTGCAACACCCAGAAACAACCGGGTTCAAACTTTTCGTATTTGGACTTTCTGATTTCTCACAAACTCCTCCAATATAAGCTAGTACAGCCAATGCTGAAACTGCTGAAACTTCTAAAACTAATGCAACTACAGGATATGCCAGCACATAGGCTGCAATAGCACCAACTACGCATAGTCCAACAACGCCTAGAGCGATCTTCCCTTTGTATTCATTAAGCTTTATTTCTCTGTCCTTTTTATAACCCTTAACTTCTTGAATAAAGTCTTCAAGCCATCCCTCACCAGCTATATTAGCATACTCTTTTTGTTGCTTTTCAAGAGAACCTATTATATAGTTATCTTCTGTATTTTGACCTTCTCTATTAACCATGTGGTCTTCAAGCCAGAAGTTACGAACATCAGGGGAAGCTTTATCCCAAAGAAGTTTAGTGATCTCTTTTATCTTTTCAAATTCTTCTTTGCCAAGATTTCTTTCATAGTCAACCATCAGAGGATAAATTAACAAGCAATCAATATCAGTAGCATCACTCCAATATACATTTCGCGTCAAAACACTTTCTACATCTTCACCGCAATTCTCTAGTGCTGTTTTAACTTGATCAACATTAAGACTTCTTATTGCACGCCTTAGTGCCATATCAAGATCCATTACCCTCTTGTGCTCTTCTATTTCTTGAATAACTGTTTTAAGAGCAGGTATGTTATAAAGGCCAAATCCTCGAAAACTCTCTATTGCACGACAACACACAAAATCACGAGTTTTCTGATTAGCAACTTTCCAAATTTGTTTAATGATCTCTACGTTTTCTCCAATTTCTCCTTGAACTTTAACTCCAGCGTCAAGACCAATAATAGCAAAATCTAAAAAATTATCTTTGTAACCAGCCCCAATCCCCTCGTGGTTCAAAACTGCTTGTATATTATCACATTCATTATTGTCGAATATGCCCTGGACCTTTTGAGGGTAGTTATTGCTAATTGCTATAATTAATGAAGCTCGAATTTTTTTTGTATATCAGTTAATTCAACCATATCTTACCTCTAATAAAAATTTAATTATCACACATATTTACAAGTAAATCAAGTATATTGTTAATAACTGTTAATAAAGGCCAACAAAATGCTTGACGTTAGAGTAGCTTTTATGGCTTTGTATAGCGAGGAAGTAATTCTATGAAAAATCATCAACGTTTACAAAATTTGCGTTCAATTGTATTTATTGTGGGAATATTCCTATTGCTGTTTAGCTTAGCAATGCTTATTCCTGCTATTACTAATAAATGTCTCAGCTACAAATGGAAAAATTTCCTCGCTGGATTCATAATTACCTGCACATCTGGCGCAATTTTTATTTTACTCGGTAAATTAAGTAGATTGCATGGAATGCCAGCAATTTTTGCGATTACTAGTTGCACCTGGATTGCCTTGTCTCTGTTTGCAGCTATTCCTTTCTATTTTGATAATCTGAGCTATGTTGATGCATTGTTTGAAACGATATCTGGCATCACAACCACAGGAGCAACTATATTTAATGATATTGAAAAACAATCTCCAGGAATACTGCTATGGAGAGCAATGCTACATGGNGGGGGGGGGGGGTTGGTGTAATCACTTTAGGAATTGCAGTTTTTCCTATGTTTAAGGTTCTCAGCCTAAATAATTTACTTTATTCTGAGTATTCAGATGCTACCAAAAGGAAGTTGCCGAATACGCGAAGCGTAGTGATTCATGTTACGGCAATATATTATGGCTTAATTTTGTTATGTATATTTTCCTATTATCTAGCTGGTATGCCACTGTTTGATGCAATATGCCACGGAATGTCCTCTGTATCAACTGGTGGATTTGCTAACTATAATGATTCTATAGGGCACTATAATAACCCTATGTTAGAAGTCATAACGATCATTTTTATGATTTTGGGTTCTCTGCCTTTTCTTAGCTATTTAAAAATTATAAGACGGTTAGACATTTGCTATGATGAACAGGTCTCTTACTTTGTTAAGATAGCTACTATCTCATCTTTATTTGCTTGTTTTTGGTTGTATAAAAATGTTGATTTAGGAGTGTCATTATCATTTAGATGCAGCACATTTACCATCACTTCCTTGATTATGTCAACTGGTTATGCAATCTGTAATCATATAGATTGGAGTTTCATTTCAGTCTTAGCTTTTTTTCTCACCTTTGTTGGTGGATGTAGTGGTTCTTCAAGTGGTGGTGTCAAAATCTTCCGCTTGATTGTTCTTTTAAGGTCTATAAGAAATTACTTTTACCTTTTATTAAACCCTGATGCAGACAATGGAGTAAAATTCAATGGAAAAACCCTGGAGAATGATGAAATTCACTCTGTCTTTATATTTTTTGCAATTTTCATGTTAACGTTTACCATTTCATCAATAGTGATGTCTTACTTAAGCAATGCAGACTTTATAACTAGCGTCAGTTCAGTCTCTGCAACGCTTACAAACTCTGGTCCAGGGTTCAGCAACTTAATAGGTCCTTCAGGTAACTATTCTTCTTTCAGTAATGAAGTAAAATTATTTCTATCGTTTTTAATGCTGCTTGGCAGACTTGAAATATTGCCAATCTATTTTTGTATAGGTAATTTATTCTTATTTAATAGAGAGAAATAGTTGGTGAAACTTGATATTATAGCTAAACTGACTTACGACAATTTGAAAAACCGTCATTCCGCTACTAGTTAGCGATATCTATACCGCGAATAAATCCACAGATGTACGAACCATACGCGTCAAGTTAAGAGATTGTAAGTAAATTCAGGGAAGTTAAGGTAGATACTCTAGTTTTTCTGTACTTGTCTTTTAATGAAAATCGAGACCAAGTTATGGTAAGCTTTTTAAGAAAAACTTTCAAACTATTAACTTTATTCTTTAGTGCTAAAAATAACTCTATAACCCGCTTTTTTAGCTCAATAAATGCCTTTGTTAAGCTAAGTTCTGTATTCTTTTTCACTTCTGTGCAACCAACTATGCCGTGAAATATAAGAATTGCGCACAATTTAGCATATAGTTCACATAATACTCTGCATGGCTTTCCTTTTAGCTTATCAAGTCTGATATGGCTTTTATACAATTTAAATAATAACTCAATTTGCCACCTTACTCTGTAAATCGTTAATACTTGCTCAGCACTAATTTTATTTTCTGGAACATTAGTTATAAATATTGACCAGTTCAACAATTTTTGATTTCTTTTAGAGGATGTATATCCCTGCGATCTTGCTAATCTATTAGCTTTCCTTCTTCTGGCCATAGACTGTTCTTCAGTTAGTTTCTGACATATAATTCTTACTCTAATTTTTGCTTCTTTTCCTAACAATACCTCGTTTTCTAAAAATAACTTATCCTCTAAACATTCTAATAACTCCATTTTTTGATTTGTTTCTACATCATATATGTTGGTATCGGATTTATAACGACTTATGAAATAAGCTCCTATTTCATTGATTTGTTTAAAAGAACTTGGCACAAAATAACCGAGATCAGATATTAGCAAATCATTGCTTAATATATTACTTAAATGTTTCCTATATCCCTGGTCTGATCTTACTCCCTCCGTTAAATTAAGTTGGTCTATTATCTGATTCATGTAGTCGAAAACTAATTGTAACTTTATTCCAGACTTAGTATTGCTTTCATAGCCACTGTAGCTAGTACCATAACCTTTATACATCTCTTCCATACTGTTAGGTAGAGTAATATAGCTACTGTCCAATAATTTAACACTATTAAATTGCTGTAAGATTTTGCAATCAACTTGCAAGATATTTTTGAAGAGAAGCACAGATTCATTATACATCCTTTTCATAAATTCCACTGCTTCTTCAGTAAATCTAAAATCCAAACCTTGTTTTGTTATATCTATCGAGTCCTCGTTTAGTAATTGACACATTGTTTCTACGCTACAATTATCAACCCCTATATTACCCAAGACCATGGCTTTTACGAACGATGAACCTTTTAGCTTTCTCTTTCTTTTTATAAACCTTGTTGTAATTGAGATTTTGTCTGCTTTTTCATTAAAAAATTCTTTGAGCTTTTTTGATAAGCTAGTTATTTTATTCATTGGTTCTCTCACTAAAAGTATTTCTGGGAGAACTTATACCTTATTATTCTATCTCTTTCATACCTTTATTTCCTTAACTTGACGCGTATGG